>JAFAMS010000025.1 GCA_019233165.1 Vulcanimicrobiota bacterium
CTCCCGGTGAGTCCGGGGACGCCCGTGCCCTGGCCGCCGCCGGTCATGATGTCCGTGTCGATGTGGCCGGTCTCGATGACGTCCGTCAGCTGACGATCCGCTTCGCCGGGACCAATCATCTGGATCGGATCGAGCGGGAGTCCCGCAGTGCGCAACGCCTCTTCGAGCGGCTTGATCTTTCCGTCTTGCGAGATGCCGGTGACGACGTTTCCCATGTCGGCGTCCGATGCGCCGCCCGCGGCGTCCTTACCTGTTCGGCGTCATCGGCGGCCCGCCGATCGTCGGGCGGGCGACGACCGGTACCGGCGCTTCGCGGACGAACGACAAGAGCGCGGCGCCCAACCCGATCAAGCTGATGAGCGCGGTGACGGCCCAGCCGACGAGCGGGACGATCTCGGCCGCGCTGACGACGACCAAACCGAGGACGAGCGCGGCGAGCGGCGACGGCGTCGTGTTCGGTCGCACCAATTCCGCGAGGCGGCGGCCCACGAGCAGGGCGATCGCTCCCTGACCGATCCAAACGCCGATGAAGACGGCGGCGAGCTCCAAGACGATGAGCGGTATCCCGACGATCGAAAGCAAGAGCAGAATCGCAAGAGGGACGATCGCCACGAACGCGACCGTGCCGACGACGGCCGCCAATCCGGGATGCGTCTCCAGACGCCCCAGCGCGAGCCGAACGCGGACCGGGAAGAGCAAGAAGATGAGGAAAACGACGAGATTCGCCGCGAGCATCAACGTGAGGCGATTCGTCTGTTCGGCGAGCGGCAAACCGCCGACGTAGCTTCCGACCCACGGCGCGACCGCGCTGAGCGAGCCGGTTTGGACGCAATTGATTTGTCCTTCGACGGTGCCGCCGGAATAGTCGCACGAACCGCCGACGACGTTCAAGTTGCCGTGGACGACGCCTTGAACGGTGACGTTTCCGAAGATGACGTTCAGATCGCCGTTGACGACGTCGAACGGCCCGATCGTGACGTCGTGGAAGAGGAAGGTGGCGTCGTGGTTGAACGTGCGCGCTTCGGCGGGGCGCGCGCCGTGCGTCCAAACGAAGAACACGAGCGCGAGGACGGCGATCGCCGCGAGCGATGTGCGCTTCATCTCAAGCCGACTCCGAGCGAGCGAGGCGCGCGGCGACGCGCGGCCGGATTACGGCCCGGGCGATCAAGACGACGGCGAGCACGGTGAAGTCGAAAACGAGCAAGAACGCCATCCATCCGAAGATCCCCGCGTACCCCAAGCCGAATCCCGTCGCGATCACGCGCGCGATCCCATCGACCGCGGCTGCGGCGTGGCGCGCGCTGTCAAAGGCGGTCGCCAGCAGCGCGAACGCATCCGGCCGCCCGAACGCGAACCAGGCGGCGATCGCTGCCCACGAGATCGCGAGGTAGATGCCGATCGCCCACGGCCACGGATTGCGTGCGTTCCGCGGCGCGGCCGTCGCGCGAACCTCGGCCATCACTTTGAACGTGAAGTTCGGCGCCGGTTCGAGGCGGCGCGGCGCGAGCAAAAGCGCATCGATCACCCGCAACTCTTCGAGCACGGAGACGCAGCGCTCGCACGACGCGAGGTGACGGTCGAGCCGGTTCCGCTCGTTCGCGGCGAGCGTTCCGTCCAGAAGACGCTCGAAGAGACGCTCAGATGCCGCGCAGCGCATACGCCAGACCGTTCACTCCCCGAAAGCGTGCGGTCGCCGAGGTCGTGGCAGCCGCCTCCCGTTCGCGCAGCTTGTGCGCCAAAGCGATCTTTCCGCGGTGGATCAACGTCTTGACGTTCCCCAGGGAAAGCCCCATGGTCTGCGCGATCGTTTGATATTCCATGTTGTCGTAGTACCGCAAAGACAGAACCGTGCGCGTCCGCTCGGGGAGATCGGCGAGGGCCGCGCGGACTTCGGCCTCGGCTTCGGCGCGAAGCACTCCGCCGGCCGGGTCGGCCTCGCGCGAGTGATCCGGAAGCGCGTTTTCGAGCGCGTGCGTTTCGCCGAGATCCTGCGTCGCGGGACGGCGCTGTGCGCGGCCGAGATGCGTTCGCACCACGTTGCGCGCGATGTGGTAGAGCCAGGTCGAGAACTTTCCGAGGCTCGGGTTGAACGTCCCCAGGTGCGCGTAGGCGCGCAAGAACGTCTCTTGCGAAAGATCGGCGATGTCCGCGCCCGAGCGAACGCTCGCGCCGATAAAGTTCGCGATCCCGCGCTTGTAGCGATCGACCAGAAGGGAAAACTGTTCTCGCTCGCCGCCGAGCACTGCCCGAACGAGCGCCTCGTCGGTAGGCTGAGCGTCGGTTGCGATCGGCGTTGCAGCTGTGATGGCCGTGGCCTCCAAACTCTACACGGGGAGATACTGCGGCCCGCAGGCAAGGTTTCGACGACATGAAGCTGCGGATCGATCCCGGCGCGGTCGCGCACTGCCGGCACCTTGCGGCGCGCATTGCGGACCCCGTAGAAGCCTTCATTGCACGCCACTCAACCGTCGCAGTCGAGCGGGCGGTCGTTCGCCTCCTCGGGGGGAGCGGAACGGTCGAGGAGGGAGTCCCGACCGCGAACGCCGTCGTGGAGCGCCTCGGCGCCGGCCGTTTGCGGCGGGGGGCGGCGCTGAGCTTGGGCGCCGTCGCACAAGCACGCGCGATCGGCGTCGCTGAGGCGGCCGCCGCGATCGCACGGGGGGCCTTGGAGCCGGAAAGCGGCGATTCGGTCCCCGCCGAGGCGGCGCGGGCGGCACTCGAAGCACCTGCGGCGGAGGCGCTGGAGCGGATCGCGGCGCGAAAATTTGAGCGTACGGCGCTGCTCGCGCGGAGCTCGCCAGCACCGCCGCCGCTCCTGTACGTCATCGTCGCCAGCGGCAACATTTATGAGGACCGGACCGCCGCCGTGGCGGCGGCCGAGGCCGGCGCGGCGGTCGTCGCGGTCATCCGCTCGACGGGGCAATCGCTCCTCGACTACGTCCCGGAAGGTGCGACGACCGAAGGTTTCGGCGGGACGTACGCGACGCAAGAAAACTTCCGGATCATGCGCGCCGCGCTCGACGAGGCCGGCGCGCGCTTGGGCCGGTACGTGATGCTCACGAACTACGCGAGCGGGCTGTGCATGCCCGAGATCGCCGCGCTCGGTGCGCTCGAGCGGCTCGACATGCTGCTCAACGACTCGATGTACGGGATTCTCTTTCGCGACATCAACATGCGCCGCACGTTCGTCGACCAGCATTTTTCGCGGATGCTGAACGCGCACGCCGGGATCGTCATCAACACCGGCGAGGACAATTACTTGACGACCGCCGATGCGGTCGAACAAGCACCGGCGGTCCTCGCGTCGCAATTCATCAACGAGGAGTTTGCGCACCGCGCCGGCCTTCCGGACGTGCAGATCGGGCTCGGCGACGCGTTCGAGATCGATCCCGATCGCGAAGACAGCTTTCTCTTCCAGCTCGCGCAAGCGCAGCTCGCCCGGCAAGTCTTCCCGAACGCGCCGCTCAAGTACATGCCGCCGACCAAGCACATGACCGGCGATATCTTCAAGGGACATCGGATCGACGCGATGTTCGACCTCGCCTCGGTGATGACGCATCAATCGATCCACTTGTGTGGGATGCTCACCGAAGCGATCCACACGCCGTTGCTCGGCGATCGCGCGCTCTCGCTCGAAGGCGCGCGCTACGTCATGAATACCGCGCGTCATCTAGGCGACGAGCTCGAGATCAAGCCGGGCGGGATCATCGAACGGCGCGCGCACGACGTCCTGCGCGAAGCCGAAGCGCGGCTCGAGCGGATCGCCGAGATCGGACTCGAGGCCGCGATCGAGCAGCGCTTCTTCGCCGACGTCTCCCGCTCGCCGCAAGGCGGACGCGGCTACGAAGGCGTCTTCGAACGAGCCCCCGACTACTACAACCCCTTCGAAGAAGCGCTCAGGCCGGCAGAGATTCCCGCGTGAGAATTAAACCGTACGGCGATACGCGCGATGACGGCGTCGTGCAGCTTAGCTTTACGTTGCCTCTCGAGTGGAGTGAAAGCGCGGATGAAGCCGCGCGGCGGCTGGTTGCGGCGATGGGGTTCGGCGACGTCTCGGTCGCCGAGGGGCGCGCGATCGCGAGCGGCTTTTCATTCTTCGTCGTCTACGCGAAGACGAGCGCCTCGATCGAGCTCGACGGCCTTGCAGCCGCGGTTCCCCGCGAACGAACGCTTTCGATGGACGAGGTCGACGGGCTGCTGCGCGAGCGCGTCGGACGGAAGGTTCGGATCGCCGGGGCCTGCATCGGAACCGACGCCCACACGGTCGGGATCGATGCGATCCTGAACATGAAAGGCTACAAAGGGGACTACGGTCTCGAGCGGTACGCGATGTTCGAGACGTTCAATCTCGGCGCGCAAATCGCGCCGCGAGAGCTCGTGCGATTCGCCCGCGAGAACGATATCGATGCGATCCTCGCTTCGCAAGTCGTCACCCAAAAAGGGAGCGACGTGCGAAACTTCACCGAGCTCGCCGAGCTCCTCGAAGCCGAAGGGATTCGCGACCGCGTCCTGCTCCTGTGCGGGGGCCCGCGGATGACGAATCTGCTCGCGGCCGAGCTCGGGTACGATGCGGGTTTCGGTCGCGGGACGCTTCCAAGCGAGGTTGCGTCGTTCATCGCGCGCCGCGTCACCGCCTGATCGAGTGATCGCACTCGCGTTTGCGGCCGCCGTTGCCGTTGCGACCGCG
>JAFAMS010000096.1 GCA_019233165.1 Vulcanimicrobiota bacterium
GCCGGCCGTATGCCGGGTTCTGACCGATCTCCACGTTCGACGGCAGCGCTTTGGTGGTGGACGGGATGTCTGCGACGATCCAATGATACGCGTTGTCCATCGTCGAGTCGGTGAAGGTCACGACGAAACTCTTCGTTGCTTTGGGTGCACCCTTCCAGGTAAGACGAGGCGACGCGTTCTCGCCGCCACACTCTTTCATCGCAAACTTTTTTGGAATCTGTTTCCCCGGCGTGAACTCGGGTGTAATCCACAGCGTTGCCGGCGCAGCTTTAGGGAGATGCAACGACGAGGGCAGCGCGCTCGGAGTCTGAGCCGCCGCATTCACCGGCAACAGTGAAAGCCCGGCGACCGCAGCCGCGAACGTGACGAGTCCCCGCATCAAGCGGGGACTCCGACGAAAGCATTGAGGACTCGCATGTATTCGTCGAATGCGGTGCGATGCAAACTGTGTCCTTCACCTTCGAACAACCGCAGCGTGACGTTGCGGCCGCCGTGCTCGCGGACGAACTCGACGTCGGCCGGAGCAATCGCCGACTCGGCCGGCTCGGCGAGCATGATGAGCAGCGGCTTGGGATAGTTGACGAGCGACTCGCGGATGTCGAGCTTGCCGTCGTCGGCACGGTTGTCGCTGCCGATGCGCAAGATCGGCAAAAGCGAGATCGCTTGTAAGCCGTGAATCCGAGCGGCAAGGTCCAGCTCGTGCAGCTCGCGGTTCTCCTCGATAATCGCGCGCTCACGCGCGGCACCTTGAAGCGCAAAAAGCGCGCCGAACTCCTCGCGCCAATACGCTTCCCAGCTCTTGCGGCGCGAGCGAATCAGCGGATCGATCGCGACGACGCGCGAGACCGGGAGCTGCAAGCCGGCTAAGATCGCCGTCAGGCCCCCCCACGAATGGCCGATGAGCGTGTCGATCCCGCCGGGAATGGTGTCCGCGACCTCGGCGCAATCGCGCACGATCCGTTCGAACGTCATCGGGCCGTCGACGTTCGAGTCGCCGTGTCCGCGCTGATCGTACGCGTGGACGGCATATGCCAGCTCCATCGCGCCGGCGGTTCGCATCCAGCTCTTGCGCGAACCGGTGATCCCGTGCAAGCACAGCACGTTCGGGCCGGCCGAGCCCCAGTTCTCGACGACCGTCGATGCGCCGTCATCGAACGTGATCCGCCGCTCGTGGGAATTCATCTCGCCGTCGCGGCTTCTTCCTCATCGAAGGCGACCCTGTCGCGACCACCGGCTTTCGCGCGGTAGAGTGCCTCGTCGGCGCGTCGCAACAGATCGATCGGGCCTTCACCCGGCAGGTATGCGGCGACCCCGATCGAGACCGTGACGATCCCGCCTTCCTCGTGTGCGGGGATCGCGAGATCGGAGACGGCGCGTCGAATTCGCTCCGCAATCCGAATCCCGTCTTCGAGGTCGGTGCTGTGCAGGATCGCGGCGAATTCGTCGCCGCCGTAGCGCGCGATCAAATCGTCGGCGCGCAAGACGTTCGCCGCCAGCGAGCGTGCGACGCGCCGCAAGCAATCGTCGCCCGCGCGGTGGCCTTCGAGGTCGTTGTACGACTTGAATCGGTCGACGTCGATGACCAGCAAGATCGCATCGGCGTCGAGCGTTTCGAGCTGCGCGTCGAACGCGCGCCGGTTCGCAATCCCGGTGAGCGGATCGATCATTGCGGCGCGCGCCAGCCGCCGGTTCTCGGTCGTCAGCTGGCGATACATCACGTTGACTTGGCGGATGAGCGCGATGCCGACGGTCAGCGAACCGATCGCGATCTCCCAGCGCGAGCCGTACCAACCTAGCGAGAACGCGTGCGGACCTACGAGCAAGAGATACGTCTCCGCGACGAGGGCCGCGACGAAGACGCCGACGTAGACGTCGATCCAGCGCTGCAGCCGCGTCGCCGAGACGACGGTGATCAGCGCGACGAGTCCGAGCACGAGCATCCCGGGAAGGAGTCCGCGCGCGGTCAGTGGGGTGTAATCGCCCCTCACCGAGAGCCGCGGGAGCGCCGCACTATCGGTGACGACGATGACGCAGACCGCGAGCGCGGCGAGTCCCACACCGATCGCCGTCCAAAACACGACGCGGTCGAGCGGCCGCAGCCGATGCGCCGTGAGCGCGAACGCGACGATCAAGCCGAGGGCGCCGAGCTTCCCGAACGTCCAGAGGTACCCGGCGTGGCCGGGCGCGATCGGAAAGACGCCGTCTTGGCGAATCACGCTGGGGTATTCGAGCCAAAATGCGGCGAGCATGAACGCCGAGAGACCGAACGCGATCGCCAAAAAGCCGACCGACGAGTGGCGGCCGGCCCGGTACTGGCCGTAGAGCAGGAACGCAATCATCCCTTGCGCGACGATCGACGCCATGTACGCACCACTCATGAAGCCGGTGTCGGTCCCGGCCTGAATCGTCGCAAACGGCGCGATCGCACCGGCGATCGTAACGATGCCGAGCGTGACTGCGGCCGCGCTCAAGAGATCGCGCGGCGTCGCCGGGCGCGTTGCCAGGAACGGCGTTCGCGCCGTCCTCACTTCGGTGCTGCGGCTACCGCTTTCTCGCCGGAAACGCTGTAACGCGCGCGGCGCGGACCGAACGTGAGCTCGGAGATCCCCGACTTATCGATGTGTCCGAGACCGACGTCGCACATCAAGTCGTACTGCGTCTTCGTCGCGGCCGCGAGCGGGAGCTCGAGCCCTTTCTCTTGGCCGAGCGCGAGCGCGATCGCGGAATCTTTGCGGGCGTGCTCGGCGGAGAAAAACGTCGTGTGCTCGCGCTTCTGCATGTCTTCGCCGTCGCTGAGCAAGACGCGCGAGGCCGCGCCGGTGCGCGCGAAGATCTCGCGCAGCTCGTCGAGGTTGATCCCCAGCGCGCTTCCGAGCGCGAGCCCTTCGGCGAGGGCGGCGGTGTTGATGTTCATCACCATGTTGACGAGCGCTTTGACCTCGGCCGCGCGTCCGATTTCGCCGACGTAGACTTGCGTTCGGGAGATGACGCGCAACAGCGGCGCGAGCTGATAGACGACGAATTTGTTCCCGCCGCAAATCAGGTAGAGCGTCCCGTCATGCGCCTGCGGATAGGAGCCCGCCATCGCGGTCTCTATGAACCGGCTGCGGCGCTGTTCGAGGCGGTACGCGATTTCTTTGTGCGTCTTCGGCGAGACGGTGCTGCACTCGATGAACGTCGTCCCCGCGGCGCCGAGCAACAAACTGTCGCCGTTCTCGGCGAAGATCGAGTCGACGGCCTCGTCGTCGCTGACGACGGTGAAAACGATTTCGGCGTTGGCGTTGACCTCGGCCAACTTGGTCGCGTGATAGCAGCGGAACTCGCGCGAGTACTCTTTCGCGAGCGCCTCGTTCTTGTCGTACACGACGCCGATCGGAACGTGCGAGTGGTATAACCGCTTCGCAATATTCGAGCCCATGCGGCCCAGGCCGACGATCCCGACTTTCTTGTCGAATCGCGGGGCTTGGGGCGGCTGCGACTGCGGTGGCGTTCCTGCCATAGGCTACCTAGCCTTCCGGAGTGCCGGCGGCGACAAGAGGCGTGAGGTCCACTCGGCTCCTGTAAGGCAAGGCCGCCCCGATTCCTTCAGCGTGCAGGCTCTTCGGGTCCGCCGTAATCATGTATACGAACGCGTCGTAGAGCTGCGTGCCGTGATGGGCGTCACTCGGCCGGCACCGCCGGACGGGCTCCCAAGCGGGAGGGAGTCCGCCTCTCGCCAAGGCTTCCGGTCGCCATGGACACCGGATACTACCGCTACCCCACCGTCAGCGCCGAGCGCATCGCATTCGTCAGCGAGGACGATCTCTGGCTCGCGCCGCTCGCCGGCGGCGTCGCCCGCCGTCTGACGACGAGCCTCAGTGACGTCGCGCTTCCGCGCTTTTCACCCGACCGAAAGACGCTCACCTTCGTCGCGCGCGACGAGGGCCACCCCGAAGTGTACGTGATGCCGTCCGAAGGCGGAAATGCGAGGCGCCTCACGTTCCTGGGAGGCGGCGTGTGCACGGTCAGCGGCTGGAGCCCCGGCGGCGACGAGGTGCTCTTCACCTCCGACTATGGCTCGCCGTTCGAGCGCGAGACGCAAGGATTCGCGGTCTCGATTGACGGCGGCGCGCCGCGCGCGCTCGGACTCGGCCATGCGACGACGCTCGCCGCGGCGCCCGGAGGGGTTCTCGCGATCGGCCGCAATAGCGCCGATCCGGCCCGCTGGAAACGGTACCGCGGCGGGACAGCCGGTGACATTTGGGTCGATGCGTCCGGCGCAGGGACGTTCGAGCGGCTGATCTCGCTCAAAGGAAACGTCGTCTGGCCGATGTGGGTCGCCGGACGGATCTTCTTCCTCTCCGATCACGAAGGCGTGGGAAACATCTACTCGACGCGACCGGACGGCAGCGATCTGCGCCGCCACACCGACGAGCGCGAGTACTTCGCGCGCTTTCCCTCGAGCGACGGAACGCGCATCGTCTACACGGCGGGCGCGCAGCTGCGCTGCCTCGACGCGCAGGACGGGAGCGTTCGCACGATCGAGGTCTCGACGCCCTCGACCGCGCCCCAAACGGCGCGCCGCTTCGAAGAAGCGTCCGAACACGTCGAGCATTTCGCGCCGTCACCCGACGGGACGCAGATCGCGCTGATCTCCCGGGGTCAACCGTACGGGATGCCGCTCTGGGAAGAAGCGGTGACGCACTACGGCAACGGGAGTAAGGTCCGTTACCGTCTGCTCGAATGGCTGCGCGACAACAAGCAGCTCGTCTTCGTCGACGACGAGCCGGGTTACGAGCGCATCGTCCTAGCGCAATCCGATCAATCGGAAGAACCGCGCGCGATCACGAAGCAGCCGGTCGGGCGAATCGTCGAGCTGACCGTCTCGCCTTCGGACGACGAGATCGCATTCACCAACCATCGCCACGAGCTTTTCGTCATCGATGCTTCGCCGGGGTCGACGCCGCGCAAGCTCGACGAGAGCCCGGGCGAACGGATCTCGCGGCTCGCATTCTCGCCGGACGGCCGATATCTCGCCTACGCGTGGTCTCCGGCCCACGACGTTTCCATCGTGCGCATTTGCAAAGTGAAGTCCGGACAGACGAACGACGTCACCTCGCCGCTTCGGATCGATACGATGCCCGTCTGGGATCCGGAAGGGAACTACCTCTATTTCCTTTCGACGCGCGACTTCAATCCGGTCTACGACGCGCTGCAATTCGATCTCAGCTTTCCGCAGGCGATGCGCCCGTTCGCGGTCGCGCTGCGCAAAGACGTTCGTTCGCCGTTCGTTCCCAAGCCGCAGCCGCTGCACAAAGAGCACCGCGACGACGACGAGATCGGGAAGAAACCGAAGGTTCCGAAGATCGAGATCGACTTCGAGGGAATCTCCGGACGCGTCATCGGCTTCCCGGTCGAAGAAGGCCGCTACGAGGAGATCGTGGCGGTGAAGGGCCGCGCGCTCTTCACCCGTTTCCCGGTGAAAGGGATTAAGCCGCTTCCGCGCAGTTGGGACGAAGAGTCGCGCAGTGGTACGCTGCACGCCTACGACTTCGACTCGCAGCGGTTGGTGACGTTCGCGCGCGAGGTCGAAGACATGCGGCTCGCCGCCGATTTCCGCACGCTCGTCTACGGCTCGAACGATCGGCTGCGCGCGATCGACGCCGGCGGAGAGCTTCCGGACGACGATGATGACGAGCACAAGCTCGGACAAGAGCCGGGGCGCCGCAGCGGTTGGATCGATTTGCGACGGATCAGCGTCGAGATCGAGCCGCGCGACGAGTGGGCGCAGATGTATCGCGAAGCCTGGCGGCTCCAACGCGAGCAATTTTGGGACGAGCGGATGTCCGGGGTCGACTGGGACGTCGTCTTCGAACGCTACGCGCGCTTGCTGCCGCTGATCCGCACGCGCGGCGAGCTCTCCGATTTGATTTGGGAGATGCACGGCGAGCTCGGCACCTCGCACGCGTACGAGATCGGCGGCGACTACCGGCCGACACCGCAGTATCGACGGGGATTTCTCGGCGCGGATTTGCGCTGGGACGACTCGCTCGAAGGCTGGCGGATCGAAAAGATCTATCGCGGCGATTCGTGGGACCGCGAGTTCGACTCACCGCTCGCAGCGGCCGGGCTCGACGTCGAGGAAGGCGACGCGATCCTCGCGGTCGGCGGTCACCGCGTCGCGCGAACGCGCACCGTCGACGAGCTCTTGATCAACGCCGCCGATCGCGAAGTCACGTTGACGGTCGCTTCAAAAAAAGGCGAGAAACGCCGCGTGATGGTCAAGGCGCTCGCGAGCGATCGATTGTTGCGCTATCGCGCGTGGGTGACGACGAACCGCGACTACGTGCACCGGCGCACCAACGGCGAGGTCGGCTACCTGCACATCCCCGACATGGGGCCGTGGGGATTCTCCGAATTTCACCGCGGGTATCTGAGCGAGTTCAATCGCGGCGGACTCATCGTCGACGTTCGCTATAACCGCGGCGGTCACGTCTCGCCCCTCTTGCTCGAAAAGCTCGCGCGCAAGCGGATCGGCTACGACGTGATGCGCTGGGGGCCGCCGGTTCCGTATCCACCGGAATCGGTCGGCGGTCCGATGGTCGCGCTCACGAATCAATTCGCGGGGAGCGACGGCGACATTTTCTCGCACGCCTTCAAGCTATACAAGCTCGGACCACTGATCGGAAAGCGCACCTGGGGCGGCGTCATCGGGATCAATCCCGCGCACGCGCTCGTCGACGGGACGATTACGACCCAGCCGGAGTTCTCGTTCTGGTTCGTCGACGTCGGCTGGGGCGTCGAAAATTACGGAACCGATCCGGACTACGACATCGACGTCGCGCCGCACGACGCGCGCGCCGGACGCGACCCGCAGATGGAAAAGGCGCTCGAGTTGATCGCTTCGCTACGCGCCGCTGCCGACGGCAAGCTCAAGCCGAACTTCGAAC
>JAFAMS010000194.1 GCA_019233165.1 Vulcanimicrobiota bacterium
CACCGCCGCCCGGCTACGGTCCGTGGGAACAGGTCGCGAGCAACATCGCCGAGGGAATGGTGCGTCGCGGTCTCGACGTAACGTTGTTCGCGACCGGGAACTCAGAAACGAGCGGGAAGCTCGCGTCCGTCATCCCCGTCGGACTGAACCAAGATCCGGGGTTGAACGGCGAAGTCTACACGGCCCTTCACATCGGCGCGCTCTTCGAGCGCGCGAGCGACTTCGACTTTATCCACAATAATTTCGACTGGAAACCGCTCACGTACGCACTCGGCGTGCCGCATCCGCCGATGCTCACGACGATCCACGGCTTTTCCGCGCCGCCGATTCTCGGCGCGTATTATCGGAGCGCGCAGCGCAGCTTCTTCTGCTCGATCAGCGACGCCGACCGCGATCCCGGTTTGGGATATCTCGGGACAGCCTACAACGGGATCGATCCCGGCGAGTTCACGTTCGTCGACCGTCCCGGCGAGTATCTCGTCTTTTTGGGCCGCTGGCATCCCGAGAAGGGCGCGCATATCGCGATCGAGATCGCCAAGAAGGCCGGCGTCCGCCTCAAGATGGCGGCGATCCCACAAGACGACGCGTACTTTCACGAGCTTATTGAGCCGCAGATCGACGGCGACCAGATCGAATTTCTCGGTGCGGTCGAACGGCGAGCGCGCAACGAGCTCCTCGGCGGCGCGCGCGCGCTCGTCCACATGACGACTCGCCCCGAGCGGTTCGGTCTGACGATGGTCGAGGCGATGTCGTGCGGGACGCCCGTCCTCGGCGCAAGGATGGGCTCGATCCCGGAGATCGTCGTCGACGGCGTGACCGGTTATCTCTGCGACGGCGTCGACGACGCCGTCGAGCAGGTCCCACGCCTCGCAACGCTGTCGCGGCGCGCGTGTCGCGAGCGCGTCGAGTCGACGTTCACGATCGAGCGGATGATCGAGCGCTACTGCGCCTTTTACGCCGAGGCGCTGCGGCTCGGGGCGCCGCCGCCGCCGTCGCCGGCGATGCTCGATGCGCGTGCCCGCGACTGGTGGGACCGTCCGCAGGCCTTCACCGACATCCCGCCCAAGCCCCAATCGCAATGTTACTGAACGTTTCCATGGTCATGCTCGGCGCGTCGGATCTGCAGCGCTCGATTCAGTTCTACCGCGACAAGCTAGGGCTGCGGCTCGCCTCGGAGATCCCGAATTTCGCGTTCTTCGACGCAGGCGGAACGACGCTCGCGCTAAGCCGCGCTCACGCCCAGCACAGCCCGTCGATCGTCGGCGCAACGGAGGTCGTCTTCGGCGTCGACGGCGTCAAGGAAACCTACGAGAAGCTCAAAGCGCAAGGCGTCGAGTTCCGCACCGAGCCGCGCGACGTCAACGGCAAAGAATGGACCGCCGCGTTCGTAGATCCCGACGGCCACATCCTCTCGGTGTTCGGTCCACCCTAGCGCGTCGCGCGGATGAGGAGAAACCACGGGTCGATTGCGTCGGCTAGGCGCGGTTCGACGAGTTTTTCGATGCGCCATCCGGTCTCGACGAGCGAGCTCACGATCGACTGCAGCGGCCGCCGCCAATAACGCACGCGGACGGGCTCGGGGCCGAACCCGTTCCAGTGGTCGACGATAAGCCCGGTCGAGAAGTAATCGACGCCGAGCTGGTCGTCCTCGTGCAGTCCCATGCACGGATGATGCGTCGAGAAAGCGAGCGCGCCGCCGGGACGCGTCACGCGGCGAAATTCGCGCAGCATCGGTTCCCACTCGCGGACGTAGTGCATCGTCAGGCTCGAGAAGACGAGATCGACCGACTCTTTCGAGAGCGGGAGCGTCTCTTGCAAGTCCGCGAGGCGTACTTCGACCTCGACCGGGAGCCGCTTGCGCGCGATCTCGACCATCTTCGCGTTTGCGTCGAGCGCGACCACGCGGGCGCCTTGTTCGTGCAGCCAGAGCGATTGCTCGCCGCCGGCGCAGCCTGCGTCGAGGACGTCGAGCCCGTCGACGGAGCCGGCCAGCGCGCGGAGTGCCGGGCGTTCGTAACGCGCGTTGTACAGATTGTCCCGCGTCGCTTCGACGTACGCCTCCGCGAACGCGTCGTAGTCATCGAAGAGCCGTTCGTCGTCCACGCAGCCGCTTAGACGGCGATCCCCTCGCGACGATCGATCCATCGCAATCGCGCGCGCGCGCGTTGCGCGATCTCGATCGCCGAGTCGACGCTTTGGGCCAAGATCGTGAAATGCCCCATCTTCCGCCGGAGCGCCGCGTGCGCTTTACCGTACAAGTGCAGTTTGAGGTCGGGCTCCCGCAGGACCTCGGCGATTCCGTCGAGATGGTCGCCGCTGCCGCTCCCGAGAACGTTGACCATCACCGCCGCGGGAGCCAAAAGGTGCGGAGCGACGAGCGGCAAGTCGCAGATCGCTCGGATGTGCGCCTCGTACTGTGAGAGCTGGGTTGCGTCGATCGAATAGTGACCGCTGTTGTGGACGCGCGGCGCGATCTCGTTCACCATGACCTCGCCGCCGCAATCGAAAAACTCGACGGCAAAAGCTCCCACGATTTCGAGCGCCTTTGCGATCTGCGTTGCGATCTCGCGGACCCGCTCCGCACGCTCCGGCGGAATCCGCGCCGGGACGATCGTCATCGAGAGCACGCCGTGATCGTGCACGTTCTCCGTCACCGGGAAGGTGACGATCTCGCCGGCGACGTTGCGCGCCGCGATGATCGCGAGCTCGCGGTCGAACGGGATGAAGCGCTCGTAGATCAGCGGCCCCCCACGGGCTTCCGCGACGGCGACCCTCAGCTGCTCGGTCGAGCGCGCGAGCCACTGTCCTTTCCCATCGTAACCGCCCGTCGTCGTTTTCAGGATCGCCGGCAACCCGATCTTCGTCTCGGCGGCTTCGATCTCGCCTGCCGCGGCCACCGGCGCAGAGTCGGGCGTGGGGATGCGATGCGCTCGCAAGAACGCCTTCTCGAGCAACCGGTCTTGCGTCGTTCGCAAGACGTGTCCCGACGGACGTACGATCCGCCGATCGCGCTCGAGCGCGAGCACGGCTTGAAGCGGGATGTTCTCGAACTCGTACGTTACGACGTCGCTTCGGGCGCCGAGCTCCCCGATCGCCCGCAGGTCGTCGTACGCCGCAACGATTTGTTCGTCGGCGACCTGGCCGCACGGCGAGTTCGGGAGCGGCTCGAGCGTGATCGCGCGGAACCCCATCCGCTTGGCCTCGAGCGTCAACATCCGGCCGAGCTGACCGCCGCCGAGGATCCCGATCGTCCCGACGTTCACAACGCCGTGTTCCGCACGTCTTCGGCCATCGCGTCGATCCGCGCTTGCAGTCGCTCCTCCAATGCCGGATCGTCGAGGGCCAGAATGCGGGCGGCATAGAGCGCGGCGTTCGCCGCGCCGCCGATCGCCATCGTGGCGACGGGAACCCCCGCCGGCATCTGCACGATCGAAAGCAGCGAGTCCAGCCCTTTGAGCGACCGCGACTCGACCGGGACTCCGATCACGGGGAGCGTCGTCTTGGTCGCAATCATCCCCGGTAGATGGGCCGCACCGCCGGCTCCCGCGATGATAACGCGCAAGCCGCGCTCGCGCGCCGTGCTCGCATACTCGAACATCAGATCCGGCGTGCGATGGGCCGATACGATCCGCATTTCGCAGGGAACGTGCAGCTCCCCGAGCGTCGTCGCGGCGAGGCGCATCGTCTCCAAGTCGCTGCGGCTCCCCATGACGATCCCGACCAGCGGGGAATCCATGCATCACGCCTTCTGTGCGCTCGAAGGGTCGCCTTCGAGCGCCGCCGCAGCCATGCAGCGATGCCATCCTTCCGCCTCGGGATCAATTACTGGCCGGCGCAGACGGCGATGGCGATGTGGTCGCGGTTCGATCCGTCGGTGCTCGACGGCGACTTTGCGCGCATCGCCGGAGCCGGACTCGAGTCCGTTCGCTTCTTCCTCTTATGGGAAACGTTTCAGCCGCACGAAGACCGGATCGATGCTGAGGCGTGCGCGCTCCTCGAACGGTTTCTCGACTTGCTGGCCGCACACGGGCTGCGAGGCATGCCTACGCTCTTCTGCGGGCACATGAGCGGGGTCAACTGGCTGCCGCAGTGGACCCTCGACGTCGCCACTCCGCACGGACGTTTTCGGACGATCAGCAACGGACGGATCTCATCCTATGGGATCGGCGATTTCTACGAGGCGGGACCGCTCCTCGATGCGCAGATCTTCGCGGTTCGAACGCTTGGGGCGCGTTTTCGGAACCATCCTACGATCGAAGCATGGGACCTCGGGAACGAGTTCAGCAACCTGCGCGAGCCGCGCTCGCCGCAACACGCGGCCGCTTGGAGCAAAACGCTTTCCGACGCGCTCGCTGAGGCTTCCGGGCACCCGGTCACCGGTGGAATCCACGGCGAAGATCTCGAGTACGACCGTCGCATTCGGCCGGGCTCGATCTGCGCGCCGTGGGGTTTTGCGACGATGCACGGCTACTCGGGGTACAGCACGTTCTCTCGGGGCGGCACCGATACCGAGGTCGTCCCCTTCCTCTACGACCTCGTTTC
>JAFAMS010000285.1 GCA_019233165.1 Vulcanimicrobiota bacterium
GCGGGCGGCGCTCCCCAAGCATCGATCTCGCCGTCGAAGGGAAGGCCGCGCGCCAAGACGATCGCGTCGGGGAGTCGTTCGCGCAGCGAGGCGACCGCGTCGGAGAGCGTACCCCGAACGGCGAGTGGATCGAGTTTTCCGTCGACGAAGATCCGTGCGATCAAATCGCCGGATTGCAAGTCGACGATCGTGTCCAGAAACGCGGCGGCAGGTTCGAGCGCTTCGCGCGCGGCGCGCTCGCGCGTCATCGCGCCCTCCGGCAACCCGAGCGCGCGCAGCGTCACCGACCGTCCGGGGATCGAGGCGACGTACGCGTCGATCGCGCGCTGAAACGTTTGGTGCGCGCCTGCGTCCGCGTCGAAGATCCGGGTCTGCGGAACGCCGGCGGCCCCAAGCGCAGAGCGAAGATCGCGCGTCGCGCGCTCGATTGCCGCGGCAGAGCCCTCGAAGAGAAGGAGCAAGGTACCGTCGGCACCCTCGGCGAGCGGTGAGGGCAAGACGTCCCGGAATCCGGAGAACAACAACGCCGCCGTCGGCTCGAGCGCGAGCCCTCGAACGTGCTGGGCGGCGCGCTCGCGCGTTCCTTCGGGGAGCGGCGCGACCGCAAGTCTGAAGCCCTGCGGAATCGGCAGCGTCTTGAAGTTGGTGCGCGTGAGGACGCCGAGCGTTCCGAGCGAGCCGACGTAGAGCTTCGAGAGATCGTAGCCGGTGACGTTCTTGACGACCATCCCGCCCGAGTGCGCGAGCGTTCCATCGGCGAGCGCGGCGGTCGTTCCGATGAGAAGGTCGCGTGGACGGCCGTAACGGGCGCGCCGCGGACCGAGCCATCCGGCGGCGAGCGTTCCGCCGAGCGTCGCACGTGAGGGATGCGGCGCGTCGAGCGGGATGAACTGCTTGTGCTGCGCGAGCGCGGAGTTGAGCCGCGCCAGCGTGAGCCCAGCGCCGGCCCCAATCGTCAAGTCGCGATAATCGTACGCAAAGATTGCATCGAGGCGTCGCGTCGAGAGCGCGAGCTCGAGGGTGCGGGGCGGATTTCCGATCCCTTGCAGCGTCCCGCCGCCGAACGCAACGACGGCGTCGCCTCGCGCGCCGGCTTCTCGCAGCACGCGCGCCGCTTCGAGCTCGTCGAGCGGAGTCGCGACCGAGCCGGCGACGCGAGCGTCGGCGGCAAACGTTTCGGCCTGCGCCGCCTTTACGCGGGGACGCGCCGGACTTCGCCGCATGAGGCTCCGCTCGGGAAGATCTTGTCCGGGTTGAATCGACGGGCCGGGTCGATCGCGTCGCGGACCCGAGCCATCGTTGCGAGGTCGTCGGCCGAGAAGATTCGCGAGAGCGTCTCGCGCTTCTCGTAGCCGATCCCGTGTTCGCCGGAGATCGTCCCTCCGAGCGCGATGCACGCCTCCAAAATCTCGCTGCCCGCATCGATCACGGCTTGGACTTGCCGCTTCTCGCGCCGGTCGAACATGATCAGGGGATGCAGGTTGCCGTCGCCGGCGTGAAAGACGTTGCCGACCTCGAGTCCATGCGCCCGAGCGACCGCGGCGACCTGGTGGATCGCTTGCGGGAGCTTGGTGCGCGGGACCGTGCAATCTTGGATGTAATAATTCGGCGCGATGCGGCCGACGGCGCCGGCCGCGCCTTTGCGCGCCGCCCACAACAAGTCGCGTTCGGCTTGGCTCTTCGCCGCGCGCCACGAGATGGCTCCGCACTTGCGCGCGATCGTTGCGAGCGCGGCTTCGCCGGCGTCCATGTCTTCTTGAAGACCGGCGATCTCGACGAGCAAGACCGCGCCGGCTTCTTGCGGGTATCCGGCGTGAAAGGCGGCTTCGACGGCGCCGGTGATGACTTTGTCCATAATCTCGAGCGCGATCGGAACGATCCCGGCCCCGATGATCTGCGAAACGGCTTCGCTCGCGCTCTCGACGTCGCCGAAGACGGCGACGCACACGCGGACCGCCTCGGGGAGACGCATCAACCGCACGTCGATCGCGGTCACGATCCCCAGCGTCCCCTCGCTCCCGACGAGGAGCCCCGTCAGGTCGTAGCCGGCCTCGTCTTGAGCGACGTGGACGACCTCCCCGTCACTATCGACGAATTCGAGCCCGAGGACGTGGTTGACGGTCGTCCCGTACGAGAGGCAGTGCGGTCCGCCGGCGTTCGTCCCGACGTTCCCCCCGAGCATCGAGATCTTTTGGCTCGAGGGATCGGGCGCGTAGAAGAGCCCCTCGGACGCGGTCGCACGCGAGAGATCCAGGTTGATGAGCCCGGGCTGGACTCGCGCCCGCCGATTGGGGACGTCGAGCTCGAGGATGCGGTTCATCCGCGCGAACGAGACGACGACCCCGCCTCGCGTCGGGACGGCGCCGCCGCACAAGCCGGTTCCCGCGCCTCGCGGGACGATAGGCTCGCCGCACTCGGTGGCGATCCGCACCGTCTGCGTGACCTCGCGCACACTATTGGGTAGCACTGCCGCACTAGGCAGCCGATCTTCGCTGTAGGCGTCGAACGCATAGACCGCGAGGTCTTCAGGCTCGGTTCGGACCGCGTCGGTTCCTAACGCCTGGAGCAAGCGCTCCCCGATCGCGTTCATTCCGGAGGCCCTACGAAGGGCCGTTTCAAGAGTCCTGGAAAGCGAGCATACTGCGATGTTTCGATTTGGCGGGGAGAAGAAAAAGCCGGCGGTCGCGACGGCGGAAAGCGATCGGCGCGCAGAGCCGAAGGCGGCTTCGACCAACAAGCGCCAAGCGTTTCGCGCCGAAGTCGAGTTTCCGGTCTACTACGAGATCGTCGGTCGCCCCGGCGAGCGCCGCGCGATGGCGAACGATCTCTCCTCGGGCGGCTTGCGGGTTTTGCTCGACGAGGACTTGATTCGCGAGCAAGAAGTGTTGTTGCACTTCACGCTTCCAAGCGACTTCCTGGAGTTCTTCAAAGAATACAGAGAAGTCTCCGAAGACACGCCTTTTGGTCCGCGCAAGAAGCGCGTCCCCAAGCCTCCGCGCAAGTTCTCCGAGATGCACGTCCGCGCGAAGTCGTTGATCGTCTTTTTCAATCTGCCGCGCGCGCTTTTCGTCCACGGTATGCAGTTCGTCGACATCAGCGAAGGCGCCAGCGACGAGATCCAACGCTTCAACCACTACTGGCAGCTCAACCAGCTCCGCCTGAAAGCCCTCCGAGAGAAGCAAAGAGGCTACTAAGGGGCCCCGAAGGGCGCTCGGAGTCGAGGGACACGCCGGCGTTGCCCCCGAAACCAAACCGTCATGCACAGAGCACGTAGCGCGCTTCTTTTGGTTGCGCTGATTTTATTCGCGAGCGTCCCCGCCGTCGCACAAATGGGCGACATGAAGATGCCGATGGACAAACCGGCATCGACGGCGTTGACGCGCCAGGCGTATACGACGAATCGCGCCTTCTTGGTGAAGATCGTCTCGATTCCGAACCCGATCCCGTACGAGAAGTACTTCAAGCTCGGACTCGAAGTCTACGACGGCGGCGATCCGTCCAAGAAGATCTCCGACGCGCAGGTGAAAGTCGCGGCCGGGATGCGGCACGGGATGAGCAGCGGTTTCATGCACGGCATGCAGTCGACGCCGAAGGTGGACGTCCAGAACGGCGTCGTCACCGTCTCCGGGATGTACTTTCACATGCAAGGGCCGTGGACGCTCGCGACGACGGTTACGAGCGGCGGCAAAGAGGGGGTCGCGTATCTCCAGCTCCCATGTTGCGCGCAGTAGCCTGATCGCCGCCGGCGCGCTGGTCGCCGGCTTGCTGCTGAGCGCGCTCGTGGGGAACGCCGCACTCCCCGACGACCGGTCCACGTACTCGCGAGACGAGCTCGCCGCGATTCTTCGTCACTCGCCGCTCCCGCCGCCGCCCGCCGATCCGACGAATAGGTTCGCCGACAGTCCGCGCGCCGCGGCGCTCGGTCGCGTGCTCTTCTCGGAGAAGAATCTCTCCGCGAACGGCGCGATCTCGTGCGCCTCGTGCCATCAAGCCTCGCATGGTTTCGCCGACGGACGCGCGCTGGCAAAGGGCCTCGCCGTCGGCTCGCGCCACACGCCGACGATCCTCGGCGCCGCGTACAATCACTGGTATTTTTGGGACGGCCGCACCGACTCGCAGTGGTCGCAGGCGCTGCAGCCATTCGAGAACCCGCTCGAGATCGGGAGCGATCGCACGTTCATCGTCCGCAGCGTCGCGCGCAACGACGAGCTACGCAAAGCCTACCAAGCGCTCTTCGGAGCCTTCCCGTCCGTCGATGACCGGGCGCGCTTCCCCGCGCACGCGCGTCCGGGTTCTCATGCCTGGGGTGCGATGCGCGCGGAGGATCGCGATACGATCGATCGCGCGTACAGCAATCTCGGCAAAGCGATCGAAGCCTACGAACGGACTCTCCCCGCGGGTCCGGCTCCGTTCGATCGCTACGTCGCCGCGCTTCGTGCGGGCGACGCTGCCGGTGAGTCGGCGATTTCGCCGGCCGCAAAGCGCGGCGTCAAGCTTTTCGCCGGCGCCGCGAACTGCGAGCTGTGTCATTCGGGGCCGACGTTCAGCGACGGCCAATTCCACAACATCGGGCTCCCATTGCTCCCCGGCGAAAAAGCCGATCCCGGCCGCGCGCGGGGTATCGCGCTCGTTCGCGCGGACCGCTTCAACGGGATCGGCCCCTTTAGCGACGATCCGGCCGGCGCGGCGAAAGACCGTCTCGAGTTCTTACCGTCTCCCGCGACGCAGGTCGGTGCGTTCAAGACGCCGTCGCTTCGTAACGTCGCGGCGATCGCGCCGTACATGCACGACGGGCGCTTCGCGACGCTCGGCGGAGTCCTCGACTTCTACGCAAAGGGGAAGGCCGCAAGCCGGGGACGGCTCGTCGGCGTGCGCGAGACGACCGTCGACCTCGTTCCGCATCTCAGCTCGCGCCAGAAAGCCGACCTCATCGCCTTCCTGCGCACCCTGACGCGAGGTAATTGACGATGACCGAACCTTCGACGATAACCCTGAGGGTCGCGCAGCCGGGCGAGCTCTCGGCGTGCGCCGATTGTTGGATCGCGATGTTCGAGGAGCTCGGGACGATGTTCGAACGCGACCTCCCGAGCGATTGGCGCGAGCGCTTCGTCACGTTCTTCTCCGAGCGCGTCGCCGACGAACGGGCGCGGTTCTTCGTGGCCGTCGATGGAGACGATCGGATCGTCGGCACGGCCGCCGGAATGCTGCGCGAAGGGTACGGAACGGTGATCCATGAGGTTCCCCAGGGCTACATCTTCGGCGTTTACGTCGAGGACGGGTATCGCGGCCGCGGACTCGCGACGCGGCTCACGCAGGCAACGGTCGATTTCTTGAAAGCAAAGCGCTGCCGGAAGATTCGACTTCACGCTTCGAAGTTCGGGCGCAGAATCTACGAGCGGCTCGGGTTCGTCCCGTCGAGCGAGATGGAGCTGATCGTCGGACCTCAGTCCGGATAGAGCAGATACTTCGCGCGCACCGCCTTGAAGGCGGCGAGGCCGGCGTCCCAGCCGCGGACGATGTGCTCCGCGCTCTCCCCGGCGACGAGCCCGGCGCGCAGCGAATCGGTCCCCCAATCGGTGTCGATCGCGTGCGTGCTGCGAATCGAGATCGCGCTCGGCATCACGCGCTTCGCCGCGACGAGGAGCTCGACCGCGGTGCGAACCGGCTCGAACGCGCGCTCGTCGTAGACGACGAGCTCGACCCCGGTCAGCGTTTTCCCCGCCCAAAATCCCGCGAACGGCGACCATGCGGCCGAACGAAAGTAGACGCCGGGGAGCGAGCGCGCGTTGAGCGCGTCGGCGTAGCTCTGCGCGTCGAGGCCTAGGATACCGGCGTATGCGAACGGCTTGGCCGAGCTCGTCGCGTTGTTGATCCCGGCGGCCTCGATCAGTCCCGTGCACGGATAGAGCAGGGTCGTCGACCAGTCCGGGATGTTCGGCGAGCTCTGAACCCAGTGAAGGCCGGTGTCGGGCCAGAGCATCGAGCGCTTCCAACCTCGCATTGCGATCACGCGCAGCTTCGCGTGGATCCCGAACGCGTCATCGAACATCTGCGCGAGCTCGCCGACGGTCATGCCGTGGCGCAACGCGATCGGATACAGCCCGATGAACGACTTGAACTCGGGTTCGAGGACGGGGCCTTCGACCATTGTGCCGCCGATCGGGTTGGGCCGATCGAGAACCCAGACTTCCTTGCCGAGTTGCGCCGCGGCTTCCATCACGTACGCCATCGTCGAAACGTAGGTGTACGTTCGCGCGCCGACGTCTTGGATGTCGAAGAGCAAAACGTCGATTCCGGCGAGCATCGCCGCGGTCGGCCGGCGCGTCGGGCCGTAGAGGCTGTAGACCGGAAGTCCGGTCTTCGCGTCGACGTACGAAGCGACGTAGCTCCCCGCGGGCCGGTCCCCGCGGAGTCCGTGCTCGGGGGCGAACAACGCTTTGATGCAAATCTTCGGATTGCGCCGGGCGGCATCGACGACCGATTCGAGCGCCGACGTGACGCCGGTTTGGTTCGTAACGATCCCGGCGCAGCGGCCGCCGAGCTCTTGCCAGGCGCTCGTAAGGAAGACCTCGTCGCCGAGCACGATCTTCGCGCGCGGAAACGGCGCCGCCGCGAGCAGAACGAGCGCGCAGAGCGCAAAGAGAGCTCTCACGCGGCGAACTCCGCCTTCGTCCCCGGCGGGATCAAACCCGACGCTGCGGCGCGCTCGAAGAGGACGTCGATCGCGGCTCGCCCGGCGGCGCCGACGTCGTCGGAGAATTCGTTAACGTAGAGCGCGATGTGCTTGCGCATGACGTCGTCGTCCATCTCCGCCGCGTGCGCGCGAACGTAGTCGATGATCGCTCCTTCGCGCGATCGCGCGAAGCGCAGGCTTCGCCGGATCGCATCGTTGAGGGTGGCGGCTTGCGCCGGGGAAACGTCGCGCCGTACCAAGATCGCGCCGAGCGGGATCGGCATTTGCGTCTGCGTCTCCCACCACTCGCCCAGATCGGCGACCGCGCGAAGCCCGAATTTTTCATAGGTGAAGCGCGACTCGTGAATGATTAGGCCGGCGTCGACCTCGCCTGCGGCGACGGCGCCTACGATCCGGTCGAAACGCATCTCGGCAATCGGCGGCGTCCGGCCGAGTGCGAGCTTGAGGAGGAGGAACGCCGTCGTCATCACCCCGGGGATGGCGACGAGGCACTCCGGGTCGAGCTCCGAGAGGCTCGGAACCGTCCCGTCGGGGCGAGGACGCATCACCACGAGCGGGCCGCAGCCGCGCCCGAGCGCACCGCCGGACGGCATGATGCGATAGCGATCGAGCAGATAAGGGATCGCGCCGTAGCTGACCTTCGTGAGGGAGTACGCACCGCGGCGCGCCGCCGAGTTGAGTGCTTCGACGTCGTCGAGAACGACCTCGACGCGGGGCGCGTCGGTCAATAAACCGTTCGCGAGCGCCGCGAAGATGAACGTGTCGTTGGGGCAGGGCGAGTATGCCAGCGTGTAGATCAACGGAATCGTATGGAGGTCTTTCTCCCCGTCAACGGCGTCGGACACGGACACCTGACGCGCGCGTTGCTCGCGTGCGGTTGGTTGCGGCGGCGCGGAAGACGGCCGGTGATTTTCTTCCAGGGAGACTACCCGTCAGCCCTCGCGCGCCGGCAGCCGGGTCTGAGCGTTCCGACGCTGTCGACGATCCATCGGACCGCGGCGAAAGCGTTGACGGACCGGATTGCCTCCTACGCTCGCTTGACACGTCCCTCGCTCGTCATCGAAGACACGCATCCGGCACTCTACGAGTTCCCGCCCGATATCGCGCGCTTTCTGATCGTCCGTCCGGCGACGCTGGACTACATGCGCTCGATTCAGCGAAAAGCAAGCGGTCTCTTCGAACGCTGCATCATCTTCGACGACCCGGCCTCGCCGCTGTGGCCGTACAGCGAAGCGGCGACCGCCGAGATCGCGTCATGGCGGGGATGGTCGTGGATCGGACCGGCGTTTCGCCATCCGTCGCAGCTCGGGATCCAACGCGTCCGAGAACGGTACGCGCTGCGCGAAGGCGAGCCTGCGTTTGTGTTCTCCCTCGGCGGCGGCGGCGAGCAAACGGGAAGCGGCGACCGCTCGGCGTTCGTTCGCAGCGCGGAAGAGATCGGGCGAGGGATTCGCGCGGCTTTGGGGCACGCGCGGCTGCTCTTCGTTTGCGGTCCGCTCTTTCCGCGCGAGATCGAGATTCCGAGCCTCTTCGAGGCGATTCCCGAGGAGCCCGAGCTTCCTTCGCTCTTTGCGGTTGCGACCGGCGCGGTCGTGAGGGCGTCGTCCAACGCGTTCTGGGAATGCATCGCGGCGCAGACGCCGTTTCTCCCGATTGTTGGGAAGACGTTCGCGGAGCCGGTAGAATCGCGCATAGCAAAGCTTCGACGGTCGGGCTTCGACGTGCCGCAGAACGCCGTCGAGCTGCTCGATTCCGCACGAAGCGAGCGCTTCAAGGCGCGGTGCCGTGAAGTACTCGAACGATTTTCCGGTTCGCCCGCGGAGGGATTCATCGCCGCGCTCGACGTGGCGCCGAAGCCACGTTCCTCGCCCGGCACCGTGCCGGCGTCGCAACAAATGGATTTCGACCGTCTCGTCGGGGAGCTGCGCGCGCTGCCGGGTCGCAAAGAAGTGCTCCTTCGACTCGACGACGTCGTCGAGCTCGATGAGGAGTTGCAATGGTTTCATGCGCTTTGCGCGCGACTCTCGTTGCCGGCTTCGCTGGAAGTGATTCCCTATCTCGCATCGCTGAGCGGAGCGCAGCTTGCTCGGCTCGACCCACAGCGCCTCTTCGAGATCGGTCAGCACGGCTACGCGCATCTCCCCGAGAGCACACCGCGGATTCCCAAAGGAGAGTTCGTCGAGGATTCCGCGCCGACGCCGGCCACGAAAGCCATACTCGCTCGCGGGCTGCGTTCGTTGCGCATTCGGTTCGGCGCGCGGTTCAAAGGCGGCTACTCGGCACCATTCGACGGTTTGCCGCCGTGGTTTGCGGCAGTTTGGGTCGAGCTCGGCGGCCGCTACATCTCGTGGATCAACCGCCAGCCGCATTCGGCGGCCGCCGGCGCGATTCGGCTTGAGCTCGATCCGTGGGATTGGCCGGCGCAATGCGGCCGCGAACCTGCCTCGCTCGCGAGCCAAGCGTTAGCGGCGCTTCGCTTGCAAGGATTCGTCGGCATCGTCCTCCATCCGCAGCTCTTGCGCGAAACCGCGCACCGCGCGACCGTCGAGCGACTCGTCGCGGCGCTCGTCGAGGGCGGATGCCGGGGCGTGGCTCCGTCGGATGCCGTCGGGCGCATGCGGATTCCGATCTTCTAGCGATGCACGTCAGGATCGTCGGACTCGGTCCGATCGGAACGCGCTTCGCGGTCGAATCGCTCGAACGCGGTCACCGCGTCACCGCGATCGATATCGACCAGAGCCGTTTGGCCCGCGTTGCGGCGGATCGCAACGATCCGCTCAATCGGTATCGTGAAGCGAACGCGCCGCTCGAGCTTGCGACGCAGCCCTCGCCGGGAGCGGGATGCGACGTGACCCGCATTTGCGTCGGCACGACCGGCGCCGACGGCGATTTCGACGGTTCGAGCGTCGATTTCGCCCTCGGCGCACTCGAGCCGATGCTCGCGAAGGGCGAGCTCGTCGCGATCGAGAGCACGGTCCCACCGTTCTCGACGCAGACGCGATTCCGCGCGATCCTGGAAAGCGGCGGACGGATCGTCGGCGAGGACGTCTTTCTCGTCGCGGCTCCGGAGCGCACGGACGTCGCGCGTTCGCGCGATGAGTCGATTCCGAAAGTAGTCGGCGGCGTAACGCCGGCGTGTACCCGCCGGGGCGTCGAGATCTTCGAGCGGCTCGTCGACACCGTCGTGCCGGTTCGCAGCGCCGCCGTCGCCGAAGCCGCGAAGATGCTCGAAAACGCGTTTCGATTCGTGAACGTCGCTTTCGCCAACGAGTTCGCGGAAGCGCTCGCGGCCGCCGGGCTCGAGCCGCGCGACGTCGTCGCAGCCGCGGCGACGAAACCGTTCGGTTTCATGGCCTTTTGGCCGGGGACCGGCATCGGCGGCGATTGCGTCCCGCTCGCCGCGCGACTCTATTGCGATTTCGCGGTCACAACGCAGACCGAGGCTGCGATCGCCGGCGCGGCGCTTCGTTCCGACGCGCTCGCCCCCCAGCGGATTCTGCGAAGGATCGAGCGCGCCGCCGGAGGGCAAGCGAAACGCGTCCTTCTGTTGGGGCTATCGTATAAGAGTTTCGCGCGTTCGACCGCTTGGAGCCCCGGAGCGCGGCTCGCGCGCTTTCTCGTCGAACGCGGCCTGCAGGTCGACATTATCGAGCCGGCGCTGACGCGGCTCGACGACGGTTCGCTCGGAACGCTCGTCACCGCCGAGACGTTGCGGCAACCGTACGACGTCGCCATCGTCGCAGCATGGAACGAGGAAGTCGGCGCGATTCTGGAGCGCAAGCCGGCCACGGTGGTCTTAGATCTCTCCGGATCCCCACACGTCTAAGAAGTGATCGAGCGCGGCTCCGAGCGCGCGCGCTCCCGCGTCGAAATCCCATTCGCTCGCGCTCCTCGGGCCGACGAGATTCGAGACCCCGCGCAGCTCGATCGCAGGCAATCCCGCGATCGCGGCGCTGCGCAGGACGGCGAACCCCTCCATCGCCTCGACGTCGGCATCGAAACGTTCCTCGAGGTCGGCGGCCCGCGCCGCCGAGGTGGTGATCGTCGCGACCGTCACCGCGCTCCCGATGCGCAAGCCTGCCGAAGCTGCCGCCTCCAGAAGGCCGGGATCGCTCTCGACGCGCTCGGCGAGTTGCGCGCCGCCGGGGAGCGGGGGGAGCGGCGAGCCGTCTTCGAGCCCGAGCTCGGCGAGAACGTCGGTCGCGATTGCAAATGCCTCGCCGACCGCAGCGCGTCCGCGAAAGCCGCCTGCGATCCCGGCGCTGACGATCGCCGCGGGCGGAGAGATCGCGATCGCTCGCGAGGTTGCGATCGCGGCTTCTACCGGTCCGACGCCGGTCGCCAGCACCTCGACGTGCGGGCGTGGCGCCCAATGGTGTAACTCCTGCGCGAGCGCGCAGACGATCAGGATCACCGAATCCCGATGAACTTGTGCGTCTGCAGCGAGAGACGGAAGCGTCGCGGGTCCGCTTTCGCGGCTTCGACCGCCAGCGCGACGTTCTCCGGTTTGTTTCCCTCGGGTTGGAGAAAGATTGGTGCGTCGAACGACGCAACCCACTCGTGCGGGACGCGGCCGTCGACGATCAGCTTCGCTTCGTCGGCGCGCCGCGCCATGCTCGGACTCAAGCGTTCCTTCGGGGAGACCGTCAGCCAAACGTCGTCCGGAAGCTCGACCGGGATCGTCCCGTTCGACTCGACGTGGACCCGGCGCCCGTCCGCGCGAAGGGCGGCGATGAGCGCGAGCGTCTCGGCTTGCGCGAACGGTTCTCCGCCCGTGATCAGCACCATCGGGCAGCCGCCGCCTTCTTCGCGAACCTTGCGGACGACGTCGTCGACCGAGGCAACGAACTTCAGCGCGTAGTCGGTGTCGCAGAAGTCGCACGCAAGATTGCAGCCGGCCAGCCTGACGAACACGGCCGGAGTCCCGGTGTACGCGCCTTCGCCTTGCAACGTGTAGAAGATCTCGGCGAGCTGCAGCATCACATGTCGCTCGCGCGCAGGACGGCGCAAGCGGTAGCGGTCTCCCATAACACGAGCTCCGCCATACCGGGAAGTACGTCGGCGAGCCGCGCCCAAATCCAGTTGAGAATGTTCTCGCTCGTCGGGTTCTCCATGAAATCGTTGAGCGAGGCGTGATCGAATTCGTCGATGATCCGCGAGCGGACGATCCGCCCGATCTCATCGAAGTCGCGGACCATTCCTTGGGCGGGACCGTGCGTATGCAGCGGTCCTTCGACCGCAACCTCGAGCCGGTACGAATGCCCGTGCAGCTTCGAGCATTTTCCGGGATGGTGCGGCAACACGTGCGCCGCCTCAAAGCGGAAAGTCTTGCGAACTTGCATCGGCCGGAAGCGCCCGGCTAGAGCGAGCCGCTCGGGCCCATTCTCTCCAGACGCGATTTCAGATCGGAGAGGAATCCGCTCGCGATCGAGCCGTCGACGACCCGATGGTCGAGCGAGAGACAGACGTTCATCATCGACCGGATCGCGATCGAATCATCATCACGGACGACGGGACGCTTCACCACCGCTTCGGTCGTGACGATCGCGGTTTGGCCGGGCGGGATGATCGGCGCCGAAAGAATCGAGCCGTTCGCGCCGGTGTTGTTGACGGTAAAGGTTCCTCCGGCGAGGTCGTCGGCGCCGAGCTTGCCGCGACGTGCTTTCTCGATCAGCGCGCCGGCTGCGAGCGCGATCCCTTTCACCGAAAGGTTGTCCGTTCCGCGAATCACCGGCAAGATCAGATTGTCGGCGAGCGCGACCGCCAGCGCGACGTTGACTTCTTTGTGGACTTTGATCCCCTCGTCGGTGAACGAAGCGTTCATCAGCGGGAATTTGGCGAGCGATTCGACGACCGCGCGGATGAAGAAGGGGAGCAGCGTCAGCTTCACGCCGTGATCGCGCTCGAAGGCGTCCTTCTCCCGAACGCGCCACTTCCACAGGTTGGTGACGTCGACTTCGACCATCGTCCACGCATGCGGCGTCGTATGTTTGGACTCGACCATCCGCTGCGCGATGATCTTGCGCGCTTGCGTGAGCGGGATCGTCGTCCCGGGAATCGGGTTCGTGTAGGTCGAGGGCCCGCGCTGCGCCGGGGGCTGTGCGGCCGGCGGCTCGAGCGTCGTCGCCGCGCCGACGACTGCGGCCGGCCCCATCGAGCCCGCGGCCGTTACGACGTCCTTGGCGGTGATCCGCCCGTTCGTGCCGGTTCCTCGGACGCGCGAGAGATCGACGTTGTGCTCGCGCGCGAGCCGGCGCACCGCCGGCGAGACCCCGCGCAAGCGCTCCGCGCTGACCCCGTCGGCGCGCGTGACGCCGTTGCCGCGAGCCGGCGGTGCCTCGACCGCAGAAGGGGCGGCAGAAGATGCCGCCGGCGCGGCCGGCGGAGGCGCCGGTGCGGCGTGACCCGATGCGACCTGCTCCGTAGGTGCCGCGACTCGCGCCGCGCCGACTTCATCGATGATCGCGATCGGCGCCCCGGTGGGCACCGTCTCGCCTTCTTTCACGATGATCTCACGCAAGACGCCGCTCACCGGAGCGGGGACCTCCGCGTTCACCTTGTCGGTCGAAACCTCGACGAAGGCCTCGTATTTTTCGATCGCGTCGCCGGGCTTCTTGAGCCACTGCGCGACGGTCCCTTCGGTAACCGTTTCGCCCAACTGGGGCATCGTGATCGTGGTCGGCGGCATTAGAACTGCACCAGCTCGCGCATCGCTTCGCGCATTCGCGGGGTCGAGATCATGAACTCTTCTTCGAGCGTGATCGCGTAGCCCATCGCGGGGACGTCCGGTCCGGCGAGGCGGCGAATCGGCGCGTCGAGATCGAAGAGCGCCTCTTCGGCGACCATCGCGGCGATCTCGGCGCCGACGCCGCCGAACTTGTTGTCTTCGTGGATGATGAGGAGCTTGCGCGTCTTTCGGACGCTCTCGAGGATCGTCTCGCGGTCCATCGGCCGAATCGACCGCAGGTCGATCACCTCGACCGAGACGCCTTCGCCCTCGAGCTGCCGCGCCGCGTCGAGCGCTTGATGGACGTAGAGCCCGTACGAGACGACGGTGAGCTGCGAGCCTTCCTTCTTCACGTCGGCTCTGCCGATCGGAAGGACGAAGTGCCCTTCGGGGACCGGGCCCTTCACCAGCCGGTACGTTTTCTTGTGCTCGAGGAAGAGAACCGGGTCGGGGTCCTCGATCGCCGCCGTGAGCAGGCCTTTGATGTCGGCGGGCGTCGAGGGCGCCACAATCTTCAGCCCTGGGACGTGGTAGAAGAGCGCCTCGACCGAGACCGAGTGCGAGAGCGCGCCGCGAACGCCGCCGCCGTACGGCGTGCGGATCACGAGCGGACACGTGTAGTCACCGTTGCTGCGATAGCGCGTCTTCGCCGCCTCCCCGACGATCTGGTTGAACGCGGGATAGATGAAGTCGGCAAACTGGATCTCGGCGATCGGCCGCATCCCTTCCATCGCCATCCCGATCGCGACGCCGACGATCGAAGCTTCGGCGAGCGGTGTGTCGATGATTCGCTCGGGCCCGAACTCCTCGAGGAATCCTTTCGTGATCAAGAAGACGTTCCCGCGCGCGCCGACGTCCTCTCCCAGGATCACGGTTCGAGGATCGTTTGCGAGCGCGTCGTGCAGCGTCTCGCGAACCGCTTCCACGTTGTTCATCTCGCGCGTCGCGGCGCTGACTACTGCCATGGTTCGTAGTCCCCGGCGTAGACGTTGCGGTAGAGATCGGCCTGCGTCGGCAGCGGCATCGCCTCGGCCTCGTCGGTCGCTTCGTTGGTTGCAGCGAGGACCTCGCGCCGAAGCGCTTCGATGCGCGCCTGATCGACGATTCCATTCGCGAGCAGGACCGTTTCGTAGCTCGCGATCGGATCGCGTTTGCGCAGCTCGAGCACGGCTTCGCGGCTGCGGTACGTGCGGTCGTCGTCGTCGGTCGAGTGCGAGAGGAAGCGCGCGCACTTCCCTTCGAGCAACGTCGGGCCCTCGCCCGAGCGCGCGCGTTCCATCGCGCGGCGGATCGCGTCGTACGACACGAGCGGATCGAGGCCGTCGAACGTCTCGCCCGGGAGTCCGTAGCCGGCAGCTTTCTGGGCGACATCCTTGACGTGCATTTGCTTCGCTTGAGGGACCGAGATCGCAAACTCGTTGTTTTGGCACAGAAACACGATCGGAAGGCCGTGAACCGCGGCGAAGTTGACCGACTCGTGCCACTCGCCTTCGCTCGTCGCACCCTCACCGAACGTCGTGAGAACCGCGCGCCCGCCTTCGCCGCGGAATTTGATCGCGTACGCGGCGCCGACCGCATGCGGAACGTGCGCTGCGATGATCGAGGAGATCGACATCACGCCGATGTCGCGGTTCGTGTAGTGGTTCGGAAACTGCCGGCCGCCCGAGCGGTCGGCGCCGCGCGCAAAAAGGGAGAGCAGCAACTCGAGGATAGGCATCCCGATCCCGAGGACCAAACCGAGGTCCCGGTAGTACGGAACCAAGATATCCGAGCCGCGTTGGAACGCCAGCGCGGCGCCTGCTTGGACGGCTTCGTGCCCCTCGCTCCCGAGCGCGAACGGGATTTTCCCTTGGCGGTTCAGTTGAAAGCCGCGATTGTCGACGGTGCGCTGCAGCAGCATGTTGCGCAGGATGGCGACCAACTGATCGTCGCTCAGACCATACCGTTCGAATCCGGTCGCGGCCGCGGTCACGGCTTTGGCCATAGGTCCTCCGGCCGTGTTCTTCCCATCGGGCGGTGCTTCGCCCCGGGACCTCGACCCCCCGCACGGAGGCCCCGGTCGTTGCGACGAAGCCCGGCGCCTGTATGAAAACGCTCGACCGTCCGCACGTCGCCGAAGAGCTGGTCGAGGTTCGGCGCCACCTTCACGCACATCCCGAGCTCTCGATGCAGGAACACGCGACCGCGGCGCTCGTCTGCCGCAAGCTCGAAGAGCTCGGGCTCGACGAGATTCGCAGCGGCGTGGGGCGGACCGGCGTCCTAGGGACGCTGCGCGGGAAAGCGCCGGGTCCCGTCACGCTGTTGCGCGCCGAT
>JAFAMS010000324.1 GCA_019233165.1 Vulcanimicrobiota bacterium
GCCGGCGAGATCGTCCTGCTCGTCGTCCCCGCGGAAGAATACGTCGACCTGCGCCGGCGATCCGAGCTCGCGGCGAAAGGGAAGATTGAGTTTCTCGGCGGCAAGCCGGAGCTCGTCCGCCTCGGCGTCTTCGACGAGATCGACCTCGCGATGATGGTGCACGCCTCAGGCGATCCGGGAGAAAGCCGCTTCTCTTGCGCGTGGCACTATAACGGATTCGTCGCCAAGCAAGTGCGCTTCATCGGGCGCGCGTCGCACGCCGGGAATGCGCCGCATCTCGGCGTCAACGCGCTCAGCGCCGCGACGCTGGCGATGCAGGCGATCGCGCTCCAGCGCGAGACGTTCCGCGACGAGGATCGCATTCGGATCCATCCGATCGTCACCGCCGGCGGGGCCGCCGTCAACGTCGTTCCGGACGACGTGCGGCTCGAGACCTTCGTCCGCGGCGCGACGCTCGAAGCGATCGAGGACGCTTCGGCAAAAGTCGACCGTGCCTTCAAAGCCGGCGCGCTCGCGCTCGGTGCCGAGGTCGAGATCGAAACGCTCCCCGGCTACCTTCCGCTCGCCGTCGATCGTGAGCTCGGGCGGACGTTCAAAGCGAACGCGATCGAACTCGTCGGCGAAGGTTGCTGGCGCGAGTCGGCGACCAATGCCGCGAGCACCGATGCCGGCGACATCGCCCATATGATCCCGTTCCTCCACCCCAGCCACGGGGGATGCTCGGGAGCGAACCACACCGTCGATTTTCGGATCGTCGATCCGCACGCCGCATACGTCATGCCGGCCAAGGCCCTTGCGTTCACGATCGTCGACCTTCTCGCCGGCAGTGCCGTCGAGGCGCGACGCGCGATCGGAGCGTTCGAACCGAAGCTCACGCGCGACGAGTATCTCGCGACGATGCGCGGCTTCACGCGCTTCGAGCGCGCCTAAATCGCCTCGGCGATCGCCTTTCCCACGTCTTCGGTTCCCGCGGTCCCGCCGATGTCGCGCGTCCGCGGCCCGCTTGCGAGCACCTTTTCGATCGCTTTCAAAATCGCGTCGGCGGCATCGGCGTGGCCGAGATGCTCGAGCATCATCGCGCCGGACCAAATCTGACCGATCGGGTTCGCGATCTTTTTTCCGGCGATGTCCGGCGCGGAGCCGTGCACGGGTTCGAACATCGACGGATAGTCGCGCTCGGGATTGAGATTCGCGGACGGTGCGATCCCGATCGTACCGGTCACCGCCGGCCCGAGATCGGAGAGAATGTCGCCGAAGAGATTCGAGCCGACGACGACGTCGAACCAGTCGGGATGCTGGACGAAGTGCGCGGTGAGGATGTCGATGTGGTACTGATCGGTGCGCACGTCCGGGTACGTCGCCGCCATCGCCTTGACGCGTTCGTCCCAGAACGGCATCGTAATCGCGATCCCGTTGGATTTCGTCGCCGACGTCAGGTGTTTTTTCGGGCGGCTCTTGGCAAGCTCGTACGCGTATTTGAGGATGCGATCGACGCCCCGCCGCGTGAAGACGCTTTCCTGCACCACGACTTCCGCGTCGGTCCCTTCGTTGAGGCGTCCGCCGATCGAGGAGTATTCACCCTCGTTGTTTTCGCGGACGATCCAAAAGTCGATCTCGCCGGGCTTGCGTCCGGCGAGCGGCGAAGCGATCCCCGGCATCAAACGCACCGGCCGCAGGTTGACGTACTGCTGAAAGACGCGCCGGATCGGGATCAGCAAGTTCCAGAGCGAGACGTGATCGGGGACGTTCGGGAACCCGACCGCGCCGAGGAAGATCGCGTCGTGGCTACGGATCCGCTCGAGGCCGTCGTCCGGCATCATCTTTCCGGTTGAAGCATACGCCTCGCAGCTCCACGGAAAATGGTCCCATTCGAAACGGATTCCCGCCTTTTTTGCGGCGGCGTCGAGGACCCGGATCCCTTCGGGGACGACTTCCTTGCCGATGCCGTCGCCCGGGATTGTCGCGATTTTGTACGTTTTCACGCGTTCTCTCTATAGACGGTCGAGCGGCCAAATCCTCGGCGCGAGGACGTAGTTCAGCTGAACGACGACGATGAAAACGATGCTGACGTAGGTGTTGAACGCGCACAACGCCGCGCCGAACGCGTAGAGGGATTGCGCGACGACGATTCGCCGGACAACCGTCGCGCTCACCTCGTACGTCACCTCTGCGCTCGTTAGGCTCGAGCGGCGCGCGTACGCCCACATCGCGCCGAGCGTCACGCCGAGGAGCAGAATGTTCAGCCAATACGTGATGAGCGCGAGCCGGAAAGCCAGAAACTCCGCGAGCAAGGACGTCGAAAACGGCATCAGCGTGACGGTGAACAAGAACGCGATCGTCAGCCACGCAAGGTTGCGATCGGTGCGGTCCAGGAGCGTGAGCTGCGTCTGGTGGCCCACCCAGAAGATGCCCAGCGTCAGGAACGTCATGACGTACGGGACGAGCCGTGGCGCGAGCGCCAAGAGAGCCGTCGCCAGCTGGTGCTCGTCTTTGATGGCTGCAACGGCGGGGACGCGCAGGTCGAGGACGAGCAGGGTCATCGCAAAGGCGAAGACGCCGTCGCTCAACGCCGCGAGCCGGCCGAGATCGCGCCCGGCCAGCACGTTGTAGGTCGTCGACGACTGCATCTAGCGCGTCTGCGCGAGGGCGGATTCGCCTCCCTTCGCCGCAAAGCGCGCGCTATGCGAGGAGCGATCACCGACGTCCCAGGGATAAAAGTCGGCCATTATACCGAGACGCGCAGACCGACCGGATGCACCGTCGTCCTCATCGAGGAGGGTGCGGTCGGAGGCGTCGACGTCCGCGGCTCGGCGCCGGGGACGCGCGAGACCGATCTGCTCAATCCCGAGAACCTCGTCGACCGCGTCCACGCGATCGTGCTTTCGGGAGGCAGCGCGTTCGGGCTCGACGCCGCAAGCGGCGTCGTTCGCTATCTCGACGAGCACGGATTCGGCTTCGACGCCGGCGTTGCGAAAGTGCCGATCGTCCCCGCGGCCGTTTTGTTCGACCTCGGCGTCGGCGACCCGCGAATCCGTCCCGACGCGGACGCAGGGTACGCCGCCGCAGTTGCGGCGAGCGCCGATCCACCCGGCGAAGGAAACGTCGGTGCCGGAGCCGGCGCGACCGTCGGCAAGCTCTACGGTCTGCCCCGGGCCATGAAAGGCGGGATAGGAAGCGCGTCGGTCGAGGTCGCCGGGATCGTCGTCGGTGCGATCGTCGCCGTGAACGCGGTCGGCGACGTCGTCGATCCTGCGAGCGGAAAGGTCGTCGCGGGCGCGCGGACGAGGGACGGCAAGAAAAAGCTCAACGCCAAGGCGGCGATCTTGCGCGGCGACGTCCCGCCGATTCTCACGCCGGGGACGGCGACGACGATCGGCGTCGTCGCGACGAACGCGACGCTGACGAAAGCGCAGGCGCAGAAGGTCGCGCAGATGGCGCACGACGGGTTAGCGCGGACGATCGTCCCGGTCCACACGATGTTCGACGGCGACACGATCTTCGCGGTCGCGACCGCGGCGACGCGAAAGACCGCGAACCCGACGCTGCTGGGGACGCTCGCCGCCGAGGCCGTCGCGGCCTCGGTGTTGCGCGCCGTCGCCGCGGCGCGAGCATTGCCGGGACTCCCGGCAGCACGCGATCTCGGCGGCTAGTCCTTCAAGAACGCGGCGACCTTGGTCGAAGCGTCGCGCAGCTCCGCAAGCTCGTCATCCGTCGGGAGCTGCGGGCGGTCGCGTTCGCTGTGGACGAGACACAAGAATCCCATCGGTTCATCGGCGGCTGCGCGGAACTGGTGCCATGTCATCGGCGGGACGCTGAAGAGGTCGAACGGTGCGATCGGATAGATCTCGGTTCCGACGAGCGCCTCGCCGCGGCCGCGCAAGATCAGCACTGCATGGACGTGCTCGTGGCGTTCGAGCGTCGTATGCCCTCCGGCAGCGACCTCGAAATAGCGCCATTGCACGCCGAGCTCCGGCTCGTCGAAGAGGACTTGGCGCGTCACGTCTTTGAACGGCGCGCTTCCTTCGGCTTTGTACTCCAAGACATCGACGGCGTCCCAGCGATAGGCGGTGCCGCTGCTGCGAAAACGGCGAGCGCGAGGTTGTGGGCTCACGCTGCGGTCGACCCGGCTTTGATCGCGCGCACGAAGTCGCGGCTGCGCTCTTCGAGCGCGTCGCCCGCGGTGAGCAGCGCGCCGCCGATCAGCAGCATCACGTCGTCGCCGTAGAGCCCGACGATTTCGGACGTGCGCTCGAGCGACATCCCACCCGCCGGGACGGGGAGCGCGGGGCGGATTCCGCTCCACGACGCCCGTGCGGCCGCGACCAAATCGAGGCACCTCTGCCGGTCGTAGCTGAACCGTCCGCCGTAATTCGGGAAGATGATCGCGTCGGCCCCGAGCAGCCGGAAGAAACGGCCGAAAAGCCAGGCGGGGTTTATCCTTCCTGCCCCGCCGAACGCGGGGTGCGCGAGAATTGCGAGCTCGGGGAACTGCTCCACGAACTCGACGAAGGCCGGGATCCCGACGAGCATCGGGGCGATCAGCACCATTCGAATTCCGGCATCGAGTGCGATCCGCGCCTGCTCCGCAAGACGGCGCGGCGTCCCGACGAGGCTCGGCGCGTAGACCGTCCCCGTCCCGCACGCATCGCGAGCACGAGCGACGGCCGCTTGACACGCGCGGACCCGCTCGGCGAAAGGCGCGT
>JAFAMS010000337.1 GCA_019233165.1 Vulcanimicrobiota bacterium
GGCGCCGCCAGGACGCCGGCGAACGCGGCGAGCGCGACGCCGAAGCCGAACGTCAGCGTGATGAGGCGCGGGACGTCGATGCCGAAAGCGCGGGTAAGGATGGGGTTCTCGGTCGCGGCTCGGATTCGCGCGCCCAGCGAGGTCCGCTCGATCGCGAACCACACGATCGCGCAGACCGCGAGCGAAAGAACGATCACGAACACGCGATAGACCGGATACGGACCGAAGCCGAGATCGACCACCCCCGAAAGCGCGGCGGGCGTTTCGTACGGCGAGCCGAGCGCACCCGCAAGCAGCCGCATGACATCGACGATCACGAGCGTCAGCGCGAACGTGAGGAGTAAATTATAGATCGGATCGAGACCGTAGAGCCGCCGGAGCAGCACGGCCTCTAGCAACATCCCGAAAAGTGCGACGACGATCGGCCCTAAAATCAGCGCCGCGAAGAACGGGAGATGGAAGAGCTGCGCGCCGTAGTATGCCGCGAAGGCGCCGAGCATGTACATGGCGCCGTGCGCGAAGTTGACGACGCGCAGCATTCCGAAGATGATGCTGAGCCCGAGGGCCAGCAGCGCGTAGGACGCGCCGCTGACCGCTCCCGTAAAGGCCTGGGTGAGGACGTAGCTCAGCTGCTGCGGCTCCTACCAGTCTTTCTTACAGACCGATTGGCTTTCTGGACGGAAGGCGACGCCGGGCGGCATCACCTGGACGATCTTGAACCACGCGTGCGGCTCTTTGATCTTGTCTTTGGGGATCACGTCAACGACGTACATGTCGTGCAGAACGCGATGGTCTCGCGCGCGCCATTCCGCGCCGCGAGCGTAGAAGTCGTTGAACTGGCGGCCGTCGAGATACGGCACGACCTTATCGGCGCTGACGTCTCCGACGGCTTTGACGGCGCTCAGCCACTGCCACGCCGCCGAATAGTCGGCCGCTTGGATGTCGGTCGGACGCAGCCCGTTCATCCGCTTCGAGTAGCGGTCGGCCCACGCGCGCGACTGCTTGTCCATGTTCCAATACCACGACGTCGTGATGCGCGAGCCTGCGAAGACGTCCGGCAGCGCGTCGACGTCCGAGAGGAAGAGCAGCCCGACGGCAACCTTCATGTCCTTGTCGATCCCGAACTGCTTGACTTGTTTCATCGTGTTGACGGTATCGGCCCCGGCGTTGAGGACGCCGAGGACCTGCGCGTGGCCGTTCTTCGCGGCGAGGAGGTACGACGAGAAATCGGTGTTCCCCAGCGGGATCATGTCGGAGTGTACGAACTCCGCGCCTTTGGTTTTTATCGCCGTCGTGAAATCGGCGAGCATCTGCTGGCCGAACGCGTAGTTGGGTACGATCCCCCACCATTTCTTCGCGTCTCCGCCAGCGGCGATGTTCCGTCCGGTCGAGAACGCGAGCGCGTAGGTGTCGTACGCGTAGTGGTACGTGTACTTGCTGCACGCCGCACCGGTGAGAGCGGAGCTCGCTCCGCCGGTGACGATCTCGAGCTTGTGCTTCTCTTTGGCGACCCCGTCGACGGCCAGCGCGACCGCCGAGTTGGTCTCGTCGAGCGCGAGCTCCGCGCCGCTGTCGAACGCTTCTCGCGTCTTCGACGCAGCGAGCGGACCGTCGTTACGGTGATCGATCGCGATGACCTCAACCGGACGGCCCAACACTTTCCCGCCGAAATCTTCGACGGCCATCTTCGTCGCCTCGACCGCGCCCGGACCGGCCAGTGCCGCGTACACCCCGGACATATCGGTAACGACCGCAATCTTGATCGGTCCGCTCTGCGCCTGGACGCCGGCCGGACCCACAAGCGTGGCAAGCATCGCCGCGGCCAAAACGGCCGCCGCGTAGCGAGTAACCTTCTTCACGCGTACCCCCTTCAGGTGTGTCGCCGCTCCCCACCCAACGGCGACGTCAGCCTTGAATACGCTTAGCGGGGGGCCTCGGCCTCCGGAAGGGGCTGGCCTTCGACGACGGGGAGCGCCGACGTGCGGGTCGGCGGACCGTGCCGCGGGCGGAAGCGATCCTCGATCCCGACGATCAGCACGTACATCACCGGAATGATCAACAAGTTCAGGAACGTCGAGACGAGCATCCCGCCGAACACCGCGGTCCCGAGCGAATGCCGTTCTTCGGCGCCGGCGCCGGTCGCGAAGACGAGCGGCGTCACGCCGAGGATGAACGCGAACGAGGTCATCAGGATCGGGCGCAGCCGCGTCTCGGCCGCTTCGCGGACGGCGTCGACCGCGCTCTTCCCCGCCGCCCGCAGCTTGTTCGCGAACTCGACGATCAAGATCGCGTTCTTGCTCGCGAGGCCGATCAACATCACGTAGCCGACCTGGGCGAAAACGTCGCTCTCGATGTGCCGCAGCATCAGGAGCCCGAGCGCGCCGAAGAGCGCGAACGGGACCGCGAGCAAGATGATGAACGGATCGATGAAGCTCTCGTACTGCGCCGAGAGGACGAGGAACACGAAGACGATCCCGAGCGCGAAGATCAGGAACGTGGCGGAGCCCGATTCGATCTGCTCGAGCGCGAGCCCGGTCCACTCGTACTGATAGCCCGAGCCGCGCGGCAAGATGCCGGCCGCGAGCTGCTGCATTTTATCGATTGCCTGGCTCGTCCCGAAACCCGGACCGGGTTGGCCGCTCAGCTCGACCGAGCGGAAGCCGTTGTAGTGCGTGATCACGGGCGCGGTCTTGACCCGCTGGAACGATGCGACCGCAGTCAGCGGCGTCGACGCCCCGTTCGAGGATGCCACGTAAATCCGCTGGAGCTCGTCCAAGCGCGAGCGGTACTGCCGGTCGGCCTGGACGTAGACCCGGTACGATCGCGCGAGATAGTCGAAGTCGTTGACGTACTCGGAACCAAGGAAGACCTGCATCGCCGAGAAGACGCTCTCGATCGGGATCCCAACCGAAGCGGCTTTATCGCGGTCTACGTCGACGAGTAGCTGCGGGCTGTCGACGCGGAAGGTCGTGAAGACGCGCGAAAGCTGCGGATTTTGCGGCGAGTTCCCCGCGAACATGAACTGCAAGCCTTTGAAGAACAGCGGGTCGAGGCCGTGGTTTGCGTGATCCTCGATCTCGAACGTGAAGCCGCCGTAGAGATCGGAGCCGCCTTGGATCGCGGGCGGGTTGATCGCGAAAATTTGCGCGCCCGGAATCCCGAAGAACGCAAACTGCACCCGCCGCACGACGGAGGCGACGTCGTGTCCACGCCCCTTGCGCTCGGCCCACGGCTTGAGCGGCGCGAACATAACGCCGTGGTTCGGCGCGGCGCCGTTGAAGTTCCAACCCATGACGTTGAAGACGCCTTCCACCTCGCTCTGAGCGCCGATGATGTCGGAGACGCGGTGGGCGATCTGCTTTTCAAAGTCGAGCGACGAGCCTTCCGGCGTTTGCAGGATGACGATGAAGTAGCCCTGATCTTCGTCGGGGATGAACTGCTTGGGGATGCGATCGTACATGAAGCCCGTCCCCGCGAGTCCGATCGCGAAGAGGACGACGACCAGCCCACGCAGCGAGATCAGTCGCGGGATGACGCGGTCGTATTCGTTGCGCAGCGCGAGGAGACGCTCGTTGAACCAACGGAAGAACCGGCCTTGCTTCGCGCGGTCGACCTGGCGGATCAGGAGCTCCGAGAGCGTCGGGGTCAGCGTTAGGGCGACGAACCCCGAAATCGCGACCGAGATCGCGATCGTCAGCGCGAACTGCTTGTAGAGCTGGCCGGTCGTCCCCGGGAAGAACGCGACGGGGATGAAGACGGCGAGCAGCACCAGGGTCGTTGCGATCACCGCGCTCGCGATCTCGAGCAACCCGGCGCGCGCGCCGTCGAACGGCGAGAACTTCTTCTCCTGGATGTAACGCGCAATGTTCTCGATGACGACGATCGCGTCGTCGACGACGAGCCCTGTCGCGAGCGTCAGCCCGAAGAGCGTCAGCGAGTTCACCGAGAACCCGAGCACCTTCATCACCGCAAACGTTCCGACCAGCGAGACCGGGATCGTCATCGCCGGGATCAGCGTCGTGCGCCAATCCTGCAAGAACAAGAAGATTACGGCGACGACGAGCAAGATCGCGAACGCGAGCGTGAGGACGACTTCCCGGATCGATTCCTCGACGAAGAGCGTCGAGTCGAAACCGATCGCGTAGTGCACGCCGGGCGGAAACGCCTGCGAAAGCTCTTGGAGCGCGGCCCGCACGCCGTGCGAGACGACCATCGAGTTCGCCGTCGACAGCTGCAGGACGCCGAGGCCGACGGAGTTCTTGTTCCCCCAGCCGAGATCGACCGAGTAGTCTTCCGCGCCGAGCTCGACCCGCGCGACGTCGCGAACCTTGACGAAGCCGCCGTTCGGCGTCGAGCGCAGGATGATGTTTCCGAACTGCGCGGGGTCGGCGAGCCGGCCTTGCACGCGCACCGAGAACTGATACGGCTGATGCCCGTCGGTCGGCGCCGACCCGATCGAGCCGGCCGGGGCTTGACGGTTTTGATTCTGAATCGCGTTCGTCAGGTCGTCGGCGGTCAAGCCGTTGTCGGCAAGGCGTTTCGGATCGACCCAGAGCCGCATCGCGTATTTGCGCTCCCCGAAGAGGATGACGTTTCCGACGCCGGGGACGCGTTGGATGCGATTGAGGACGTTGAGATCGACGTAGTTACTGAGAAACGTCTGGTCGTACGTCCCGCTCTGGTCGTAGATCGCGATCGCCATCACGAAGGCGCCGCTGTTCTTGCTGACGGTTACGCCGGTGAGCTTGACCTCGTTGGGAAGCCGCCCTTGTGCCGACTGCACGGCGTTCTGCACGTCGTTCGTGGCTTTGTCGAGGTCCCGGCCGAGATCGAAGACGCACGTGATCTCGGAGCTCCCGTCGTTCCCGCTCTTGGACGACATGTACCGCAAGCCTTGAACGCCGTTGATCGCGAGCTCGAGCGGCGTCGTCACCGAGGACTCGACGGCTTGCGCGCTGGCGCCGGTGTAGAATGCCTGCACCGTGACGGTCGGCGGTGCGATGTTCGGATAATGCGCCACCGGCAGGGTCGGTAAAGAAACCGCACCTACCAGCAAGATCACGAGGGAGCATACCGCGGCGAAGATCGGCCGCCTGAGGAAAAACGCCACCGCGCCCCTCTCTAACCGCGCAAGCGCGGGAGGGTTGCAGGGCGGTCAGTAGCCTGGCCGGCGGGCCGCTCCGAAAGGTCCCTCGTTCCCGTACCGGGAGGCGAGGGTCGAGTACGTCGGCATCGGATGTGCGTACGCCATACTCGAGGTGTAGCGTGCGAACAGGTACGGCTCGGACCGAAATTCCTGCTCGAGCGCCGCGATCCGGTGCTGGTCGGTCGGATGGTCTGAGAGCATCTCCATGCTCCCGCCGGTGTCGGCTTTTTCGAACTGCTGAAAGAGCCAGACCATTCCCCACGGATCGTAGCCCGCGCGCGCGCAGGTCTCGGCGCCGAGGTGGTCTGCGTTCTCCTCGACGTTGCGCGAAAAATGCAGGTCCTGAAGCTGCGCAACGATCCCGATCGCGTTTTGAATGAGGCCGCTGTTCCGTCCGAGCAGGATCGCAAGACCGGTCGCGATCAGCCCGGTGGTCTGCTCCTTCTGCGCGAGATGGACGACGTCGTGATGGATGTCGTGACTGGTTTCGTGGCAGAGGACGCCGGCGAGCTCTTCCTTATTCTTGACAAACGTCATGAGCGGCAATGTCACGTAAACGTTTCCGCCCGGGACCGAGAACGCATTCGGCTGCTGTTCGCGGACGAGGATGAAATGGAACGGGTATTGATACTTCTCGTTCGCCACGCCGGAGATCTTGCGTCCGACTTCGTTGAGGACCGCGTACCACGGCGAAGAATCGACGATCTCGCCCTTTTGCGCGAGCTGCTCGTACACTTGCGCGCCGATCTGCCCCTCGTCGACGGCCGCATCCGGACGGCCGCCGGTCGCCAGCAGCAGGGTTACGACGGCGATTGCAGCGGCGAATCGGCGGCGCGGAAGCATCACGAGGATCGTTCCCGCGCACCCTCCAGCTCAATCGAGCCGACGAGCCGCCCCGCAACGTTGTGAACCGCCGGCCGGCGAAAGCTCTCGAGCGCCGCCTGCGCGCCGGGGTCGAGCGCTTCCAGACGCTCGAGGATCGAAACGACCATCGGCGGGACGGCACGGCTGTTGCCGTCGACGACCTTCAGCGCGAGCCCGCCGCGGAGCGCGACGAGGGCGTCGCAATGCACCCCTTCGGCGCCGCCTTTCGCGACGACCGCTCCCGCCGTCGCTTCGATGAGCGCGGTGTCGAATCTCCCGGTTCCGGCGACGTACCAAGGATGCGCGATCATCGCCGCGCGCGCTCGCGCGAGCGCTCGGCGATCGTCGTCCTCGAGATCTTCGAGCGTCGCCAGACGCGCGAACGCGCGCGCCGCGCGGCGTAGGCTGGTCGCGAAGACCGGGATCCCGCAACCGTCGACCGCGATCCGCGACGAGGGGAAGCGCTCGCGGACGACGCGTTCGCACAGCTCCAAGATTGCCTGCTGCGCCGGATTATCAGGCTCGAGATACGTGTCGAGCGGCGCGCCGATGTGCTTTGCGAGCGCGAGGATTCCCGCGTGTTTCCCCGAGCAGTTGTTGTAGACGGCGGTCGGCTTCCCGCCGCAGCGCAGCGCATCGACGGGGATCTCGGCCTTGCGCAGCATCGAGAGGACGCTCTCGATGTGCTCGGGCTCGGCGGCGTGCGAGGCGCACATCAGCGCCAGCTCGCGTTCGTCGAAGCCGAAGGCGTCGACGGCACCCGCACGGACGGACGCGGCCGCGATGAACGGCTTCGCCGACGAGCGCAAGAAAACGGGAACGTCGACCGTTCCGAGCTCGAAGAGCGTGCGGCCGGCGGCGTTCACCGCACAGGCGGCGATCCGATGGCGCGACTCGACGAGCTCGCCGCGCCCGACCTCGACGAGCGACGGACCGTCGAGCGGTTCCGTTTCTATGTGAGCGCCGGTTCGAC
>JAFAMS010000536.1 GCA_019233165.1 Vulcanimicrobiota bacterium
GGCGACGTCGTATTCGACCTCGAAGCGGTTGAAAGCGGCGTCGACTTTCGGATTGCTGTAGCGGACATCGTTTTGCCCGTGCGGCGGGATCTGGGCGGTCGAATACAGGTTCTGCAAATCGCCCGTCGGCGGGACGAGCCAGGCGAATCCGGTCACGTCCCACTTCCCGCCGTAGACGATCCCGCCGTCCTGGTAGGTCGCGAACATCATCGGCGGCGGGTAGTGCCGCAGCGAGATGTCGACGCCGACGTCCTTCCACCAAGCCCGGATGAGCTCGATCTGCTGGTCGGCATCCGGAGCGCCCGACGAGGTCGCGAAGCTCACGCTCAGCTTCGCGCCGTCCTTGGCGCGGATCCCGTCCGGGCCGCGCTTCCATCCGGCACCTTCGAGAAGCGCGTTCGCTTTGTTCGGATCGAAGGGGACAAGCGGGATGGACGTGTCGGCGGTTTGGTAGAGCGGGCTGAGCATCGGCTCTTGCACGAGCCCGACGCCGTGATAGATCGTATCGGTGAGCTTTCTGCGGTCGATCGCGTAGCGGAGCGCCTCCCGGACGGCGCGCTCGCGCAGCAGGGGGCTCTGCATGTTGAAGTCGAGATGGTCGAAGAAACCGCCGGGCTGCTTGAGCGTCCCAATCCCGGGGATCGCGCGAATCCGGTCCCAATACGGCGCCGTCGCCGCCGCCCAGAGATCGATTTCGTGCGCCTGCAGTTGGGTGAGGACGGTGTTGCGGTCGGGGATCAGCTTGTAGATCACCTTGTCAAGCTTTGGTCGCCCCCGCCAATACTTGTCGTTTGCGACCATCACGATCTCTTGCGCGCGCGCCCACCTCTCGTACTTGAACGGCCCGATCCCGATCGGAAGCGCGTTGTACGGGGCTTCGTTGATCGACGTATCCTTGATGACGTGGTGCGGGAGGATGCACGGGTTCGCGCCCGCCGTTCCGAAGAACGTCGGGATGAACGATCCGAACGGACGCGTGAGCCGGAAGATCGCGGTGTAGTCGTCCGGCGTGTCGATCTGCTTGATGTAGTCCCAGCCGCGGCGCGACGTGATGTTGTTACGGAAGTCCATCACGACTTTCCACGAAAAGACGACGTCTTTTGCCGTGAACGGCGCGCCGTCCGACCAGACGACGCCTTTGCGAAGCCGGAACGTGAGCGTCTGCCCGTCTTTGCTGATCCCGCCGTTCCCCTTGGTTGGAATCTCGGTTGCAAGCTCGGGTACCGGCCGGTTGTTCCGATCGTAGCGGAACAGCCACGCCATCGTCAGCTGGGAGATCAAGCTCAGGACGTACTCTTGCCGCAGCACCGGATTCAGGCTGCCGGGCTCGCTCGCGGTCGCGTAGCGCAGGACGTGCGGCGTCGTGTACGGGTGCCGCTGCCGCTCTGCCGCACGCAACGGAGCGGGGCCGAGCCCCGCCGCGACGGCGGCGCCCGCGCTCGAGCCGACGAACGAACGTCGCGAGATCAAATCGAGTACTCCCACGGGTTCCAGAAGTTCGAGATCACCGGCGACGAGGTGAAGCCTTTGAGATCCTTGTTGTAGATCTCGGGCTCGTGGCTGAACCACAACACGATCGTCGGAACTTGATCGGCGAGCCGCTGTTGAACGATCTTGTAGTCGGCCTTTCGCCGCGCGACGTCGACGGTCTGCAGCGCGTCGTTCATCGCGCGGGTTGCGATCGGGTCGTCCCAGAAGAGCGCGTTCTGTCCGCGGGGCGCGAAATTATCGGCGGAATAGATCGCGCTGTCGTCGGGGTCGGCGGCTGCGGTCCACGAGAAGCTGGCTACGTCGTAGTGCCCGCCTTGCAGCGTGCCGTCTTTTCCGTTCTCGAAGAAGAGCGCCGTTTCGGCATTCTTGATCGTTACCTCGGCCCCGACGTTCCGCCAGGCGTCCTGCACGTACTGTTGGATCGCCTTTCCGAGCGACGATTCGGTCTGCGTGCTGTATGCGAACGAAAGCCGGACGCCGTTTTTCACGCGAATCCCATCCGGACCCGGTTTCCAACCGTCGGCGTCCAGAAGCGCGCGCGCTTTCTCCGGGTCGTACGGATACGTCGGGACGTCGGGCGTATACGCCCACGAGAGGCGCGGCGATTGGTCGGCCGGTGCCAAGTCGCCGAGCCCGTGCGCGAGCTTCTCGAGCATCGACTTGCGGTCGGTCGCATAGGCGAGCGCGCGCCGCAGCTGGACGTCTTGGAAGAGCGGCCGTCTCAGGTTGAAATCGATGTGGCTATACGTGTAGAGCGGATCGGCTTCGGCAACGACGCCGGGGATCGCTCGATACTGCGACCACAGGGCCGGCGACCCGTGGACGATCATATCGATCTCGTGCGTCCGCAGCTGCGTGATCGCCGTGTTCGAATCCGGCATGACCTTGAAAATCACTTCGTCGAGCTTCGGCCGTCCGAGATAGAAGTCGGGATTCGCGACCATCCGGACTTGGTTGCCGCGCTGCCATTCGACGACTTTGAACGGTCCGCTGCCGATCGGCTTGGACTGGTAGGGAGCGGTGTTGAACGAACCGCGGTCGTCGTTGACGGCGGCCAACAAGTGCTCGGGGAGGATCGCGGCGTTGCCGTTGACGCCCCACAGCTGCTGCAAGAACGGGGCGTAAACGCGCTTCATGCGGACGACCGCGACGTACGGGTCGGTGCAATCGATCTCTTTTATATCCTTATAGCCGTCGGTCGTCACGACGTTGTTGTGGGGGTTCATCACGACTTGCCACGTAAAGCGCAAGTCCTTACACGTCAGCGGCTCGCCGTCGTGCCACTTGATGTTGCGGCGCAACTTATACCGAAGGGTCAAACCGTCTTTGGAGACGTCCCCGTTCTCGACGGTCGGTATCTCGCTGAGCGCGTCGGGGACGGGACGCGCGTGCTCGTCGTACCGGACCGCGTACGAAAAGATGAACATTGACAGGTCGCCGGTCACCGCGGAGGATGCGATGACGGGATCGAGCGATTTCGGATCGGCATTCGTCGCCCAGCGCAACACGCCGTGCCGCGTCCATTGATTTTCTCCCGAGCTGCCTGCAACGGTTCCCGTTCCGGCTTTAGTGCAGGCCGCAAGCCAGCCGCACGCCGCCAGGAGCGCGAGCCCTACGAGCGCCCGGCGCTTAGACACGCATCGAGTCGGGATCGATCCGATTGCGCCGGCAGAATTCCTCGTACGCGAGCGGTGAGATCTCGGATGGTTTGATCTCGCTGCGTCCACCCCAGAACACGTTGGTGTAGCCGACCGGTATGCCGGCCTCGGCAAGATGCTGGTCGATCGCGGCTTTGTGCGCCAGCACGAGACCCTTGTCGGTTCCGTGGACGACGCCCATGACGTTCACGTCGTGAAATTCCGGGCCGCCCTCGCGCCAATACGCATGCGTCATGCAATAATGGCGGCCGACTTCGCAGCCGGCTTCGATCTCGCGACCCGGCGGTACCGCCCAGTGGAAAAGGGCGTTGTAACGCGTGACGCTGCGCCCGAGATTTCCCTGCGTCGGCTTGACGTGCTCCAAGAACGTGGAGAACCTTCCGATGACGCCGCGGGCGTGCAAGTCTTGCGCGACGCGAACGAACTCGTCGAGCGAGACGCCCGCCTCATCGGCTCGCGCCCGCCAGAGATCGCGCTCGATCTCCGCCGCCGCGAACTCGCGCTTGAGCGCGGTCAGCACCCGCCATTCGAGCGGCTGGAGCGCGACGACCTCGGTGGTTTTCGGCTCGGCCGGCTCGGGTGCCCGGGCGCCGGGTTCGAGACCGCGCCGGCGCACGTGACCGACGCCGAGGACGAACAGACGCTTCGCCGGCATCAGCCGGAAATGCGAGGCGCCGATCCGCGCGCGAAGCCATTCCGCGTGGCGGTCGAGTGAGAATCCTTGCGGAACCTTGAGCGTCGTCCAGAGGCGATACGTCGAGCCGGCGGTCGCGGCGTCGGTCGTCCGAACGACGACGTGTCCGGAGAACGGATCCTCTTCGAAGAGATAGGCGAACGCCGCATCGAGGAGTTGCGGCTCGATTTGCCATGCGACGAGGGCGCCGTCCGCCAAATTCGTCGACATCAACGTCTGACGGACGCGCCGGATCGTCCCGGCGGCGAGCATCGCGCGAATCCGCTCGAGCACCGTCTCGAGCGGCACTTCCGACTGCGCCGCAATCGCGCCGAAGGGATCGCGCTGGAATCCCACGAGCCGATCCTCCCAAACCGCGAGGATCGCGGCGTTCGTCG
>JAFAMS010000113.1 GCA_019233165.1 Vulcanimicrobiota bacterium
GACGACCGCTTCAACGTCCGCGAACTCGTCGGACGCGGCAAGCTGCTCGTGACGAAGTCGTACGAGGTCGGTCAACCGTACAGCGGGATCGTCAACCTCGTCTCCGGCGAGATCGCCTCCGACGTTGCGGCGTACTTTGCGTACTCCGAGCAGGTCCCTAGCGTGGTCGCTCTCGGCGTTCATCTCGACTATACCGGCGTTCGCGTCGCAGGGGGAGTGATCGCGCACGTCCTCCCGGGCGCGAGCGACGACGCGATCGGCGAGCTCGAAGCCAACGCGAACGCGATGGATCCCGTGACGACGCAGCTCCTGCGCGGAGACGGCCCGGAAGCGATGATCGCCGCGATCGCCGGCCGGATGCCGACCAAGCGGTTGCGCGCCTACGACGTCCTCTTCGCCTGCCGCTGCACGCGCGAGAAGGTCGAGACCGCGCTGCTGGGCCTCGGTCAGGACGAGCTTCGGAAAATCGCGCAGGAACAATCGCAAACCGAGGCGACCTGCGAGTTCTGCAAGCGTATCTGGGTCCTGTCCTCGGCCGAGGTCAGCACCCTCGCCGCGAAGCTCGGCGGCGAGTAGTCAGTCCGGCTTTCGAAAGACCCGCACGAACCGGCGGCTCCCGACCGAGAGGACTGCCGGGTCGCTCGCGTTCCACGGAGCCCCGGGATCGGTGACCGCCTCGCCGTCGATCCGCACGCCGCCTTGGGCGATCAGCCGCTCGGCGGCGCGCTTGCTCTCGGCAAACCCCGCGCGCAGCAAAACGTCGGCGACCTTGCGCGCGCCGGAGGCGTCGAGCGTCGGCATCTCGTCCGGGAGCTCCCGCCGCTGGACCGTCCGCTCGAAGCGTTCGCGGGCTTCGCGCCCGGCGGCGGTTCCGTGGTATTTCGCGGCAATCGCCTCAGCGATGTCCTTCTTCGCATCCATCGGCGAGCGCCGCCCCGTCCCCATCTCGCGCTCGAGCTTCGCGACCTCGCTTGCCGGCCAAAACGCCGCCAAGCGCGCGTAGCGCGCGATCAGCTCGTCGGGGAGCCGCATCACCTTCCCGAACTGTTCGTGCGCCGGCTCGATGAGCGAGATGTAATTCCCGAGCGATTTTCCCATCCGCCGGACGCCGTCAGTCCCTTCCAAGATCGGCGTCGTCATGCAGACCTGCGGCTTTTGCCCGGCGTCGATCTGGTACGCGCGACCCAACAGAAGGTTGAAGAGCTGGTCGTTCCCGCCGAGCTCGACGTCGGCGCGCATCGCGACGCTGTCGAAAGCCTGCGCGACCGGATAAAGGAGCTCGTGGAGGGCGATCGGCGTTCCGCTCGTATAGCGCGTCTTGAAGTCCTCGCGCTCTAAAATTTGCGCGACCGTGGTCTTCGAGAGCAGGCGGATCCAGTCGACGGTCGTCAGCGGCGCGAGCCAGGTCGAGTTGTACATGATCTCGATCCGCTCGAGGTCGAGGACCCTTCCGGCTTGCTCGCGGTAGGTCCGCATGTTTTGATCGATCTTTTCGCCGGTCATCGGCGGCCGCGCGTCGTTGCGGCCCGACGGATCGCCGATCCGCGCGGTGTAATCTCCGATGAGCAGCGTCACGCGGTGACCGAGCTCGACGAACTGCTGCATCTTGTGCAACACGACGGCATGGCCGAGATGGAGCTCGCTGCCGGTCGGGTCGATCCCGAACTTCACGTGCAGCCGCTCGCCGTCGCGCAGCCGGCGCTCGAGCTCCTCGCGGGTCGAGATGTGATCGCAACCGTCGGCGAGGATCGCCGCGGCTTCGGCAGGCGTCGCGCTCATCGCAACTCCACGATCGTGACGCCGCTTCCGCCTTCGTTTTCGTCGCCGTAGCGGACGCTACGGACGCTTGGATGCGTTTTTAAATACTGCTGGAGTCCGCGCCCGAGAAGGCCCGTCCCCTTTCCATGGATCAGCCGGAGCGGAGAGTGCCCGAGAAGCGCCGCCTCGTCGAGCCACTGTTCGACGAGCGGCTCGGCTTCGACGAAACGCTTTCCGCGCACGTCGATCTCCGGCATCGCACGCGCTGCGATCTCGGCCGAGGGTGTCTGGGCGCTCGAACGCTCGCGCGCCGGCGCACCGGTTTGTACCGTCGAGCGCAGGTCGCTCTTCTTCGCGGTCGTCCGCATCGCGCCGATCTGCACCACCACATCGTCGTCGCCGACCTCGACGACCGTCCCTTCTTGCTCGAGCGGACCGACGACGACCCGATCGCCGACACGGATTTCCTGCGGAGTCTCTTCGCCTCCGCGCCGCTTGGAATCGATTCCGAGCTCCCGATGAAGCTCGCCGAGCGTGCGCGAGAGCGCCGCGCTCTGACCGCTCGTCACCTTCGCGCGTCCGCGTCCGCCCGAACGCTGCTCGAGCTCACGAACGAAGGATCGCAACCTCTCGGCGAGGCGGCCTTCGGCCTCACGCGCAAAGCGGCGGCGCTCCTCTTCGAGCGCTTCGCCGCGGCGCGCCGCCTCCGCTTCGAGCGCGTCGAGCCGCTTGCGCTCCCTCGCGAGCGCGTCGCGCTCGCTCGCTGCTTGCGAGCGGACTTCGGCGAGCTCTGCGAGCGCGCGGTCGTAGTCGCGCTCGCTGGATGAAAGGACGCGTTCGGCCCGTTCGACAACGGCCGGATCGACATCCATCGCCCTGGCCAGAGGAAACGCCAGCGACTGACCCGGCGCGCCGAGATCGAGCTGATACGTCGGCGCATACGTCTTCGGATCGAAACGGACGCTGGCATTTTGCACGCCGCCGGTCGCATGCGCAAAGAGCTTCAGCTCGCTCGCGTGCGTCGTCGCCACGGTCAGCGCGCCCAGCTCCAAGAATCGTTCCAGCAGCGCGATCGCGAGCGCAGCGCCCGCGGCAGGTTCGGTCCCGCTCCCGATCTCGTCGACCAGGATCAATGCGCGCGGACCCGCGGAGCGCAAGATCTCGCCGATGCGGCGGAGATGCGCGGAAAACGTCGATGCATTTTGCGCGATCGACTGTTCGTCGCCGATGTCCGTAAAGAGCCGCTCGAATCGACCGACCGTCGTCCCCGGCGCGGCCGGGAGCTGCATCCCTGCATACGTCAGGAGAACGAAGAGGCCGACCATCTTGAGCGTCACCGTCTTTCCGCCCATGTTCGGCCCGCTGATCAACAGCATCCGCACGTCTTCGCCGAGGTGCAGCGACTGCGGAACCGCCCGGTCGTCGAGGAGCGGATGCCGTCCGTCGACGACGATCAGCGCGGGTTCGTCGACGAGCGCTTGCGGTTCGCACCGGCCGAGCTCCGCCAAATCGGCCTTGGCGTGGACGAGGTCGAGCGTCGCATAGATTTCTGCGTTCATTTCGAGCTGCGGGGCGTGCGCGCCGACGAGCGAGGAGAGCTCGCCGAGGATGCGGGCGACTTCGTGTTCCTCTTGCACGCGCAGCGCGCGAAGCTTGTTGTTCGCCTCGAGCGTCTCGAGCGGCTCGACGAAATACGTTTGCCCGCTCGCGCTCGAATCGTGGACGATCCCTTTGAACTCGCCGGAAAACTCCGCCTTGACGGGGACGACGAATCGGCCCTCGCGCAGAGTGACGACGTCGTCCTGCAGCATCGACCGGTAGCGCGGCGAGCGCGCGATCGCCGTCGTTCGATCGCGGACCTCGACTTGCGTGCTTGCGATGGCTTTGCGTAGGCGCCCGAGTGCCGGAGAGGCGCGATCGAGCACTTCGCCCCGTTCGCTGATCGCGTCGTCGATTTTCGTCACGATCGCAGGCAAGGCGACGTACGCCGCCGCGCTTTCCCGAAGGCGTTCGCCTCCGGCTTCGCGGACGCGCCGGACCGCCGCGTTGCCCGCCGCGACGCCGTTTGCGATCGCGCGCAGATCCAGCGGCGGGACGACGGCACCGCGTTGCGCCGCGGCGACGGCCTCTCGCGTCTCCACGACGCGCTGCAGTCCGAACCCCTCGGCCGAGAGAGCGCGCATCTCGGCGGTCTCTTCGAGCGCGCGGCGGGCCGCCACGAAATCGGCCGACGGTTGAAGGCTCCGCGCTTGCAGCGTCGCGCGATCGCTATGCGTTCGCGAGGCTAGGCGCTCGCACAACGCAGGCCAATCGAGGACCTCACACGTTCGGGCGTCGCAGAGGAGCTCAGTCGCGATGGTTGCGGATCGCCTCGCGGAGCAGCTCTTCGACCAGCGTGGGGTTCGCTTTGCCGCGGCTCGCCTTCATCACCTGGCCTTTGAGAAATTGCAACGCGTTTTCTTTTCCTTTGCGGATCTCGTCGACCGTCTTCGCGTTCGCGGCGACGACCTCGTCGACGAAGCGCCCGATCTCCGCAGGATCGGAGACCTGCGCGAGCCCTTCGCGTTCAACTATTTCTCGCGTAAGGACCTCGCCTTCCCATACGCGTGGGAAAAGCTGCTTCGCGAGCCTTGAGTTAATCACGCCCTCGTCGATGAGATTAACAAAGGCAGCACCACTTGCAGGTGAACTCGCAAATGTGAGCGCTGGCTCAGTCAGGCCTTTTTCGTTCATCGTGCGAGAAACGTCGCC
>JAFAMS010000196.1 GCA_019233165.1 Vulcanimicrobiota bacterium
GAGCTCCTGCACCGATGCGGCAAGTTCGGCGACCGCCGCGGCCGCGCCGCGTGCGCTGTCGCTTTGTTCGCGCGAGGTGAACGCCACCGGAACGATCTGCGCGGTTGCCGCTTCGACGCTGCTCTTCATTTGCGTCGATGCCGCCGCGTTCTCTTCCACGACGGAGGACAGGGTCTCCATCGTTTGTGCGAGGGTCGCGCTGGCAGCGCGCATTTGCTCGGCGCGGCGAACGACGTCGCCTGCGGCGCCGGACGTCTGCGCGATCGTTTGGCCGACCGTCTCGAGTGCGTTGGAAGCGCGGTCGACTAGACCGCGACCATCCTCGAGCGTCGCGAGCGAGGCGCGGAGCGCTTCGGCGGCGCGCAACGTCTCCTTCCGGATCCCGGTAAGGATCTGGCCGATCTCGCGCGTCGACGAGGCCGAACCTTCGGCAAGCTTGCGAATCTCGTCGGCAACGACCGCAAAACCGCGGCCGGCGTCGCCGGCGCGCGCCGCTTCGATTGCGGCGTTGAGCGCGAGCAAGTTCGTCTGATCCGCGATCGCGTCGATCGTCGAGACGATCGCTTCGACCGCCTGCGAACGTTCGACCAGCGCCGTCATCGCCGTCTCGGCGCTCGACGACTGATCGCGCAGATGCGACAGCACGCCGTTGGCACGACCGACTGCATCGGCACCGGCTTGCGCTTCGGCGCCCGCGGCGCGCGCCGCGTCCGCGAGCGACGCACCGGTCGTGTTGAGGGTGACGATGTCGCTGTCGAGCTCGCCAACCGCCTGCATCGCGCTGAAGATGGCATTGGAAGAGCTCTGCGCGCCGTCGGCGATACCTTCGGCGGATCGCAGGAGCTGCTCGGTTGCGGCGCTGGCGTTCTCGATGCGTTCGGCTTGTTCGGCCGAGCCGCGCGCGACGCGATCCATCTCGCCGTTGATTTGCTCGACCGCTACGCTGGTCGAAGAGGTGGTCGAAGAGATCTCGACGCCGGCTTGTGCGAGCGCGGTGGCGGCGATGTTGACGGTCGCGATGACGTCGCGCAAGCGCGTCGTCGTACGGGTGAACTCGGCCGCGATCGTGCCCAGGCCTTCGGCGAGGGCGTCGTAGCTGCGGCCGATCGCCGCCACCTCGTCGTGTCCCGCGTCCTCGAGCATCACCGGAGCGGCGGAGAAGGTGGCGCGCAGATCGCCCGCGCCGAGCTGCTCGAACGACGCGGTCAGGCGCGCGAAATCGGTCTCGACGATCGTTTGGAGCGCGCGTTCGGTGCGGTTCAGACGGCGCACCAGATTGCGGCCGACGAGCCACGAGAGGAAGAGCCCGAGCGCGAAGGCGGCAGTGCCGAATGCGATCAGCGATACGGTCGCGGTCTGCTTGGCCGAGCCGAACGCCGCTTCGGCGTCGTCGGACGCCTTGCTCGCGGTATCGATCATCTGGGCGGCGAGCGCGTCGAATTTCTCGAGCCGGTACGCGAGGACTGCCTTGACGGCATCGCTCTTCTTCCCGGCTTGCATCATCTGCGACTCGAGATCGATGTTGGAGTTGAGCTCGGCGACCATCGGAACCATGATCTGGAGATAGTCGGCGAAGCCCGGGATGCGATCTTTGTGCGCGTTGAGCGACGTCAGATCGTCGGTGAGCGCCTTGCGGATCGGGTCCAAGTTGACGAACGACGCATCGCCCGTGGCGATGTAGCCGCGGACGGCGCTGGTCTCCAGCGCCATCTGCAGCGCGACGTCGCGCGTCTTCGAGCGCACCGCCGAAAACGCGGCGGTGTCGTTCTTGCGTGCGGCCATGTTTTGCAGCTCGACGATCGAGACGATCGTCATCGCTACGAGGAAGAGGAGCGGGAGCAGCGTGACCGCGACGATCTTGGGCCCGACCCGCAGGCGCGAGAGCATGATGGTTAGCCGGCCGCCTTCTTCACCGCGGCGATCAGCTCGCCGCCGTAGACGCTGGTGAACTCGGCGTACACGGGCTGCACTTTCGCCTTGAACGCAGCGGCGTCGGGCTCGGTGAACGCCATGCCCGAGGCCTTGAGCTTCGCGGCAAGCGACTTGTCGTAGTCCTCGAACGCCTTGCGGTGGAAGTCGCGCGCCGAGGTCGCGGACTCTTGCACCGCCGCCTGCAGCTTGGGATCGAGCGACGACCACGTCTTGTCGGCGGCAACCAGCGCGACGCCTTCGTACTGATGGCGCGTGACGGCGAGATATTTCTGCGCCTCGTAGAACTTGCCGGTGTAGATGTTGACGAACGGGTTCTCTTGTCCGTCGACGATCCCGGCCTTGAGCGCCGAGAGCACTTGGCCGTACGGCATCGCCATCGGGCTCGCGCCCAGCGAGGTGAAGATCGCCTTCGAGACGTCCGACGGCGGAATGCGCAGCTTCATGCCGGCGAGATCCGCGGGCTTCTCGATCGCGTGCTTGGAGTTGGTGATGTTCCGGAAGCCGTTGTCCGAGAAGGCCAGGACTTTCACGCCCTTGCAGCCGTCGGCGATCTGCTTGCCGATCGAGCCGTCCATCGCGCTGTACACGCTCTGTGCCGAGTGGAACAGGTACGGCAGGCTGACGACGGAGGCGTGGGGGTTGACCTTCGCGAGCGCGGTCGTCGTCGGCAAGCTGAAGTCGAGCGTGCCGGCGACGTTTTGCTCGAGCTGCGCCGCATACGTCCCGAGGACTTCGGCGGGAAAGATCGAGATCGTCAGCGCGCCGTTGGTGCGCTTGGCGACTTCGTCGGCGAAGTGCTGCGCGAGCTGGTGGTGCGGGCTGTCGGTCGAGACCCAGTGCCCGAAGCGCAGCGTGCGGCCTGCGGCGAGCGCGGGCTTGGCGATGCGGATCGTCGCGAAGACAGATGCGGCACCCGTCGCGGCGATAAATTGGCGTCGATCCATGAGCGTTTCCTTAGACCTCCGGTGTCGGTGATGCAGCGCGAGTCAACGCGCAATCAGCGGCACCACTAACGGAGCCGCCAACGAGGTGAGAACGGCGCCCAGACCCATCGCGACACCCGCGACCGCTCCCGAAAGCTCACTTTCGGACGCAGCCTGTGCGGTACCCTGTCCGTGGGAGATGGTGCCGAGCGAGATGCCGCGCGCAATCGGCGTGCGAACTCCCGCTTTATCGAGGATGAACGGACCGATCGCGGCGCCGATCATCCCGGTGCAAACCACGAAACCCGCCGCGAGCGACGGATCGCCGTGGACGATGCGCGCGACGTCGACCGCGACTGCGGCCGTGATCGACTTCACCGCGAACGTCGCCTGCAGCGCGTGATCGAGGCCGAACAGCCGCGCGCTCACGAGCGCCACGATCATCGTCAACAGCCCCCCGGCGACCAGACCGCCGAGCGCGGGAATCAGCTCGCGCGTGAAGGCAACGCGGTTGCGATAGAGCGGAAGCGCGAGCGCGACCGTCGCCGGACCTAAAAAGAACGCAATCGTATCTTTGGCCGGAGCGTAGGTCTGCAGGCTCACGTGTGCGATCAGCAATACGGCAACGATGATCGCGGTCGAGAACAGGACCGGCGTCGTAAGCGGATGCGGAA
>JAFAMS010000300.1 GCA_019233165.1 Vulcanimicrobiota bacterium
TGCCGATCTTCCAAGGCACGATCTTCGGGACGTCGCTGCTGACGTGCGGCGTGATCCTGGCGATCATGATCGTGCCGACGGTCACCGCGATCTCACGCGACGTCATCGAGGCGATCCCGACCGACTTGCGCGAGGGCTCCGCGTCGCTCGGTGCCACGCGCTGGGAAACGATGCAGAAAGTCGTCCTCCCCGCGGCGCGCACCGGAATCTTCGGTGCTTGCATCCTCGCGCTCGGCCGCGCCCTCGGCGAAACGATCGCCGCGACGATGGTCATCGGGAACAAGCCGGCGATCGTCGCCTCGCTCTTCGCGCCGGCCTACTCGCTGCCGAGCGTAATTGCCAACGAATTCACCGAAGCGACGACCGACCTCTACTTGAGCGCGCTCATCGAGCTCGGGCTCGTCCTCTTCATCGTCAGCATGATCGTCAACGGTCTCGCGCGCTTCTTGACCTGGACGGTGATGCGCCCCGTGAGCGGAGGGCAATAAGTGGCATCCGCGAGCGTCGCGGCGGAAGGAGCGATGGCGGACAAGCGCGCCACGCAGTGGCGGATCCGGCGGATCTGGAGCGGGCTCGGCGTGGGCACCGCCGCGGCGTGCGCCGGGATCGCGGCCGTCACCCTGCTCGTCATCTTCGGCTACGTGATCGCCAAGGGTGTCACGGCGCTCAACATCGATTTCTTCATCCACTTGCCGCGCCCGGTTGGGATCGAAGGCGGCGGCGTCAGCAACGGTATCGTCGGCAGCGCGATCATCGTCGCGATCTCGGCGGTCCTCGCAACGCCGCTCGGCGTTTTGGCGGGGATTTACCTCGCCCTCTTCGGACGCGGCGTGCTCGCCGAGGCGGTGCGCTTTTTGGCCGACGTCCTTTCCGGCGTCCCGAGCATCGTCATCGGTCTCTTCGCGTACACCGTGCTGGTCGCGCCGCTGAAGCACTTCTCGGCGTTCTCGGCATCGTTCGCGTTCGCGATCCTGATGCTCCCGATCATCGTTCGGACGTCCGAAGAGGCGATCCGGACGGTCCCTCGCGTCATTCGCGAGGGTGCGCTCGCGCTGGGGATGTCGACCTACAACGCGACGATCAACGTCGTTTTGCCGGCGGCGCGCGGAGCGATCATTACGGGCCTGCTGCTCGGTGTCGCTCGCGTCACCGGCGAGACGGCGCCGCTGCTCTTCACGGCGTTCGGCAGCCAATTTTGGGAGGTCAACCCGGCCAACCCAATGGCCGAGCTCTCGCTGCAAGTCTTTACCTACGCGATCTCGCCGTACGAAGACTATCACCGTCAAGCTTGGGCCGGTGCCCTCATCCTGATCGTCGCCGTTTTCATCATCAACCTGGCGGCTCGGATGGCACTTCGCAGCCGCGTTTCGCGCGGATAGGCGGCGACCGAGACGATGGCGATGGCGCAACGGGTCGAACCGGAGAGAACTATGGATCCGCTCGTCGTCGAGAACCTCTCGGCATATTACGGCGAGAAGCTGGCGATCGAGGGCGTGAGTCTTGGCTTCCCTGCCAAGGCGACGACCGCGCTGATCGGGCCCTCGGGGTGCGGGAAGACGACGCTCCTTCGGTGCTTGAACCGGATCCACGAATCGTCAACCGGCGCGAAGGTCGCCGGCCGCGTCCTGCTCGACGGCCAAAACATCTACGACCCCGAGACGAGTCCGGTCGCCGTGCGCCGGCGGATCGGGATGGTCTTTCAACGCGCGAATCCGTTTCCGACGATGTCGATTCGCGACGACGTCGTCTCGGGTTTGCGCTTCGCCGGCGGAGTACGTTCGAGGAAGAGGCTCGATGAAGTCGCCGAGCGCGGGTTGCGCCAAGCGATCTTGTGGGACGAAGTCAAAGACAAGCTCAACCTGCCGGGACGCTCGCTCTCCGGAGGTCAGCAGCAACGGCTCTGCATCGCACGAGCGCTCGCAGTCGACCCCGAGATTCTGCTGATGGACGAGGCGACGGCCGCGCTCGATCCAATCGCGACGGCGCAGATCGAAGATCTGATGAACGTGCTCGCCAAGAACTACACGATCGTCGCGGTGACGCACAACATGCAACAAGCTGCTCGCGTCTCGAAATTCACCGGCTTCATGTACGCGGGCGAAGATCACGTCGGCCGCTTGGTCGAGTTCGGTGAGACCGACCAGCTCTTCACCAAGCCCCGCGAGAAGCGAACGGAAGACTACATCACGGGTCGTTTCGGATGATGACCGCGCAAGAGCAAACGCGAATCGGCGAAAAGATGGGCGTACGCGACTTGAACGTGTACTACGGCTCGTTCCACGCCCTCAAGAACGCCTCGCTGAGCGTCGGTGAAAACCGCGTCACCGCATTGATCGGCCCTTCGGGCTGCGGGAAGTCGACGTTCTTGCGCGCGCTGAATCGCATGCACGATCTCACCCCCGGCGCGCGTGTAACCGGCGAGGTCATCCTCGCAGGGAAGGACGTCTACGCGCCCGGAGTCGATCCGGTAACGATCCGCTACCGGATCGGCATGGTCTTCCAACGTCCGAATCCGTTTCCGCAGAGCATCTACGACAACGTCACCTTCGGCCCGCGGCTGCAGGGCGAGCACAACAAAGGCAAACTCGACGAGATCTGCGAGCAGAGCCTACGCCGTGCCGCGCTCTGGGACGAGGTGAAGGACCGGCTCAATCGTTCTGCGCTCGGGCTCTCCGGCGGACAGCAGCAGCGCTTGTGCATCGCGCGGGTGATGTCGGTCTCGCCGGAAGTGATCTTGATGGACGAGCCGGCTTCCGCGCTCGATCCGATCGCGACCTCGAAGATCGAAGATCTCATCACCGAGCTGAAGAAAGAGTACACGGTCGTCATCGTGACGCACTCGATGCAGCAAGCGGCGCGCATCTCCGACGTCACCGCGTTCTTTCTGCTCGGCGAGCTGATCGAGACCGGTTCGACGACCGACATGTTCTCGAAGCCGAAAGACAAGCGCACGGAAGACTACATAACGGGCCGGTTCGGGTAAGGGCAAGGTCGCAACCGGTCCTTCGGGTCGGCGGAGATGCTAGAATGACCGTCATGGCATCGACGTCCGCCGAAGACGTTCCGCGCACGATGCGCGCGCTGCGAAAGACGGCGAAGAGTCCCGGCTTCAGCCTGGACGAGGTCCCCGTTCCGGCGCTCGGCCCATCGGACGTCTTGATCCGGATCGAAAAAGCCGGGATCTGCGGGACCGACGTCCACATCTACAAGTGGGACCACTGGGCCGAGCGCAGGATCAAACCGCCGCTCGTCGTCGGGCACGAGCTGATGGGTCGCGTCGCGGCGATCGGAGGCGCGG
>JAFAMS010000419.1 GCA_019233165.1 Vulcanimicrobiota bacterium
GAGAGGGAGTCCCTTGCGCCCAGGCCTCGTCCGCGCCGACGAACGGATAGGCCGCGAGCGAGAGACCGGCGCGAAAACCGCGCCCCGAACAGCAGTCGTGCATGTCGAACCTCGTCCGACGACGCTGCCGTCCGGACTCTCAACCTACGGCGTGCCACCAGGGCAGTGCGTCCTTCGGCGACAATACCGGTGCCGATGAAACGCGCCATCTTTTATGTCGCGGCGATCGCCGCATTCTGCGGGCTCGTCGGCTGCAACGGCAGCTCGACTCCGGCCCCCGTGCAGACCCCGACGCCTTCGCCCGCGCCGGGTCCGCTGACCGTCAGCCCATCGTCGCTCACGTTCTTGGGGACCGGCGCGGGGCTCGCGCAGACCGTCGTCGTCAGCGAGCAGTCGTATTCGGGCACGTTCAGCACCTCGTCGACGACGTGCACGAACGTCGCGACGATCGCGGCCGGTCCTTCGAGCGGTGCGTTCGTCGTGACGCCGGTCGGCGCCGGCGCGTGTTCGTTTACCATCAGCAATTCGGCCGGAACCAGCGCGACGCTCGGCGTTTCCGTGACCGTCACCGCCGGCGGAGGAGTCTAGCGATGTCGGTTCGACATGTCGTCGCACTCGGGTTCTCGGCGCTCGCCGCTCTCGCGCTCGTCGGCTGCGGCGGTTCGCACGCATCGCTCCCGGGGCTCGGACAATACGCGCGGCTCGCGGGGCCGCCGGCATCGACGCCCGTTCAGTTCCGCGTCTACATACCGTCGTCGATCGTCGCGACCTCGAACGGGCGGCGCGTCGAGTACGTTTCGTCCGCGACGAAGTCGATGGTGATCACCGAGCAACCCGCTGCCGGAGGTCCTCCGATCTCGGGGATTGCCAACTGCACGAGCTCGGTCTGCAGCGGCTCGATCGTGGCGCCGCTCGGAATGGGGACGTTCACGATCAGCCTCTACGACGGAATGGGCGGCGGCGGCAATCTCCTTTCGCGCGGATCGAAGATGCAGACGATCGTCCCGAACGTTGCGAACATCGTTTCGGTCACGTTCAATCCGGCTGTCGCTTCGGTGATCGTGAGCGTCGCACCGACCGCGCTTCAGGTCGGCAGTCCCGGCGTCACCTTCATCAGCATCATCGCCAAAGACGCCGACGGCAATACGATCGTCGGCCCCGGCAGCTTCAGCCCGGCGATCCGGATCATCTCGTCGGACACGACCGGCGCGATTACGCTCCCCCAGACGACGCTCACCGACGTCGGTCAGAAACTCGAGGTCGATTACAACGGCGCGCTGATCGCGAATCCCGTCTTCAGCGCCTCGCAGCTCGGCACGCAAAGCGTCGGACGGACGATCAAAGACGAGACGCCCGGGACGCTGAGCTTGTTCGCCGACGAGATGCAGATCAACGGCGACTTTACCGGCGACATTCCCGATTCGGCGCAGGAGCTCGACGGAATACCCTTCGACGATCAGACGTCCGGCGGGGAGTCGATTCTCCGGCAGGCCCAGGCACTGCGCCGGCCCGCTCTGTACGGCCAACCCGGCGGCACCGGCGCGCTTCCGTCGAAAGTCGACCTTTCGTCGCAGATGTCGCCGGTTCTCAACCAAGGTCAACAAGGCTCCTGCGGCGCGTTCTCACTCTCGTATGCGATCCTGAGTTATCAGGAAAAGCTGGTCCGCAACTGGTCGTATTTTCTGAGCGACGGCGTGACGGTCGATTACACGCACGTCTTTAGCCCGGCGTTCCTCTACAATCAAGTCAACGGCGGGATGGACTCGGGCTCGACGCTGACCGGAAACCTGGCGTTCGTCGCGCAGAACGGCAATTCGTCGTGGTCCGACATGCCGTACACGGACACGAACTTCACGAACCAGCCGAGCGCGACCGCGAAGCAGAACGCGCTGCAGTTCCGGATCCTCCAGTACGCCCGCATCGATCCGAAGAACATCACCGCGGTCAAAATGCAGCTCGCGGCCGGGAACGCGATCTACTGGGCGATGCCGGTCGACAATAACTTCCAAGCACTCACGGGGATGCAAGTGTGGAGAGGGCCCTTGCAGCCCGGCGCCGGTGGCCACGCGATGGCGCTCGCCGGATACGACGACTCGCTCGGCGCGTTCATAATCCGCAACTCGTGGGGGACGAGCTGGGGAAACAACGGGTACGGCTACATCGATTACAATGCGTTCGCGAACAATGCGTACGACGCGTTCGTCCTCAAAGTCGCCGATCTCAGCAGTCCGAACGTTCCGAATCCGCTGCCGACGCCGTCGATCGCGGCGACCGGCTGGAATCCGAGCTTCAACGGACCTACCGGGACCGGCTTCCAGATGACCGGGACGCTCAGCGTCTCACCGCTCAACGCGATGAACGCGCAAGTGCAGGTCGGCGTCTATTACGTCAATCCCGACGGGAGTCTCGGCGGCCGCGTCCCGATGGTCACCGCGCAATACGCCGATCTCGCCGGAAACGCGGCGACCGGAACGCCGGTGATGCCGGTCCCCGCCGGCGGCTTACAGGCAAACTGGACGGCGTACATGCCGTACTCGGCGCTGCCGGTGCTCCCCGGTCAAAGCATCACCATGGGTGCCTACGCCGGGCTCGTCCTGGACGGCGTCGAGTATCCGCTGTCGTCCGGGTACACATTCACCGTCACCAATACGGGCGGCGTTCTCACGGGACAGTCGTTCATGCGGTCGACACGCTCGACGCCAACCCCGCAGAAAGCACCCTTCAACCGCCGCTTCTCGCCAACGAATGGTGGAATGTCATGAAAGAGCCTGGACCCGATCACCCCATCTCGATCGAGCCGATCGCGGGCCGCGTCGTCGTAAGGCGCGGAGAAGCGATTGTCGCGGACTCGACCCACGCGGTCACGCTGCAAGAGAGCGACTATCCACCCGTGCGGTACATCCCGCGCGCGGACGTCGACATGTCGCTGCTGCGGCGGAGCGATCGCGCGACGTATTGACCCTACAAGGGCGATTGTGCGTACTTCGACATCGTCTCCGGCGGCTCGACCGCGCCGAACGCTGTCTGGACGTACGAGCACCCTTATCCGGCGGTCGCCGAGATCAAAGAGTACGTGGCCTTCTATCCGGAGACGGTAGAGATCGAGGTCCTTACGACGTAAGCGTCCTAGCGACGCGGAAACCGAGGTAGTTCAGCCGGTAGTCGGTTGCGAACCAGTACCGGCTCGCAGAGCGCAGGAACGCCGGGGCGATGAGCCAGGAGCCGCCGCGCACGACGCGGTGGTAACAGTCGGCCCCCTCGACCCACGGGGAGCCGTCCGCCGGTGCGCCCTCGTAGGTGGCGTGGTAGCAATCCTCCGTCCATTCGCGGACGTTGCCGACCATATCGTACAGACCGAATTTGTTCGGACGAAACGAGCCGACCGGCGCGGTTTGTCGCGCGTCCCATTGGCTGCCGCACGAGTGGCAGTTGGCATTGTTCTTGCCGATCGTGTTGCCCCAAGGGTAGGCCGTCTCCGTCCCGGCACGCGTCGCGTACTCGTATTCGGAGCCCGAGAGCAGTCGATACGGCTTGCCGGTTTTTTTCGCGAGCCACGCCACGTACGCTTGGGCGTCGTCCCACGAGACGTTGACGACCGGCCGGCGCCCGCGGCCCCAGCCTTCGTCGGAAGGCTTGTAGCCGTTGCAGCCGCCGTCGGCGACGCACGCATCCCATTCGTCGAACGTCGTCTCATAGCGGGCGACGGCAAACGGATGCTCGATCGTAACCTTGTGTTGCGGGGTTTCATCGGAAGAGCGGCCCGGTTCGCCGACCGGCGATGCCATCGTGAAGCTCCCCGCCGGCACGACCACCATCTGCGGGCAATGCGCGCATTCCTTGAAAATGTCGCGCGGTTTGAGCGCCTTTTCCAGAGCTGCAGAAAGCGGCGCAGCCTTGGTCGTCGCAGCGGACGCTGGCGGCGTCGACAGCGCGACGATGAGGGCGACGGCTATCGCGCAGAGCTTAGGCCTGTCCATGAACTCCAACCCGAACGTCGATTGGATGAACGGTTTCCGTCGTTGTTTTTGCATTCCTAAAGCCGACGCGCGAAAACGCGATGTAGAAGGCAGCCGCATTCATTAAGGCCCAGATCGCAAAGCCGACCGTATAGCCGCCGAGAAGATTCTTGCTCGCCGCCAGCGTGATCGTCATCGTGAACCCGCACGCGGCGCCGGCGGCCTTGGCGAGTCCGCTGACCGCACCGACTTGCCGGAAATACATCGGGATCAGCTTGACGACCGCCGCCGCCGTCGTCCCCGCCAGCAGTGCGAGACCATAAATCGCGAACAACTCGTGCGCCAATGAGAACTGCATCGTCAGCAAGACCGTGAGAACGACCATTACGCCGAACATCCACGCCAGGATCCGCAAGGGGTCGAAACGATCGG
>JAFAMS010000424.1 GCA_019233165.1 Vulcanimicrobiota bacterium
GGATCCCCGACGACGAGCTGCTCGACCTCTTCAAAGGGTATGGCTACGCGCCGGTGATCGTCGCCGGCGACGAACCCGCGGCGATGCATCAACTGATGGCCGAGACGCTCGACCGAACGATCGAACGGATCCGGGCGATCCAGCAGCAAGCGCGGACGCGCAAAGACGCGACGCGTCCCGCGTGGCCGATGATCATCCTTCGCACGCCCAAGGGCTGGACCGGTCCGAAAGTCGTCGACGGGAAGCAAGTCGAGGGCAATTGGCGCAGCCATCAGGTCCCGCTCTCCAAAGTGCGGCAAAACCCCGAGCATCTGCGCATGCTCGAGACATGGATGCGCAGCTACAAGCCGGAGGAGCTGTTCGACCAGAGCGGTCGTTTGCGCGCGGAGTTCGCGCAGGCCGCGCCGGCCGGCCAACGGCGGATGGGCGCGAACCCGCATTCGAACGGCGGCGCCGTGGTTCGCGATCTCGTGATGCCCGACTTCCGCGACTACGCGATCGACGTAAGCGCGCCCGGGAGCGTCCGAGGTGAAGCGACGCAGGTTCTCGGCGAGTTCTTGCGCGACATCGCGAAATGCAATCCGGAGACGTTCCGCGTCTTCGGACCGGACGAAACGGCATCGAATCGATTGCAAGCGCTCTTTGAGGTGACCGATCGCGTTTGGGAAGGCGAGATCGTACCCGGCGACGATCATCTTGCGCCTGAAGGACGCGTGATGGAGGTCTTGAGCGAGCACCTCTGCCAGGGCTGGCTCGAGGGGTATCTGCTCACCGGCCGGCACGGATTCTTCTCGTGTTACGAGGCGTTCATTCACATCGTCGACTCGATGTTCAACCAGCACGCGAAGTGGCTCAAGACGATTCGCGAGATCGAATGGCGGCCGCCGGTCGCCTCGTTGAATTACCTGCTCACCTCGCACGTCTGGCGGCAAGACCACAACGGCTTCAGCCACCAGGATCCCGGGTTCATCGACCACGTCGTCAACAAGAAGGCCGGGGTCGTCCGCGTCTATCTCCCGCCGGACGCGAACACGCTGCTTTCGGTCGGAGACCATTGCCTGCGCAGCCGCAACTACGTGAACGTGATCGTCGTCGGGAAGCAACCCGAATGGCAGTGGTTGAACATGGACGCCGCGATCAAGCATTGCTCGGAAGGGCTGAGCATCTGGGAATGGGCGAGCAACGACCAGGGCGGCTCGCCGGACGTCGTGATGGCCAGCTGCGGCGAAGTCCCGACGCTCGAGACGCTCGCCGCCGTCCAATTCTTGCGCGAGCACGTCCCGGAGCTGAAGATCCGCGTCGTCAATATCGTCGATCTCATGACCCTGCAGCCGCCGAGCGAGCATCCGCACGGGCTCGCCGACGCGGACTTCGACTCGATTTTCACGATCGACAAGCCGGTCGTCATGGCATTCCACGGCTATCCCTGGCTGATCCACCGCCTCGCCTACCGTCGCACGAATCACGCGAATCTGCACGTCCGCGGATACAAAGAAGAAGGGACGACGACGACGCCGTTCGACATGGTCGTGCTCAACGAGATGGATCGCTTCCACCTCGCCAACGACGTCCTAAACAGAGTCCCCTCGATTCGCGATCGCGCCGCGCACGTCAAGCAGATCATCCGCGACAAGCTGGTCGAGCACAAGCTCTACATCTGCAAGTACGGCGAGGATATGCCCGAGATTCGAGAGTGGGAATGGAAGGGAGGGCGCTCGTGAATTTTACGAAGCTCCCGCACAAAAGAAGATTTCGCGAGATCGAGGCCCGCAAGATCGTCAACGCGCCGTACTCCCTCGCGCTCGACGGGATTCAGCGCTATTTAGAGGCCCGCGGCAGCACGCTCGAGATCGCGTTTCCGATTCGCGCGCTCGGACCGAAGATCGGCTTAGGCCTCGAGCACCGCGTCAAAGTCGAATTCAATCCGCGCCGCCGCACCGTCGAGGTTGGACGGTTCGACGACCGGCTCGTCCTGAATTGGCAGCCCGACCCGCCCGGACCGTTTCCGTCGTTCGAAGGCCGTCTGACGATCCTGCCCTATGGGGCGCAGGCGGAAT
>JAFAMS010000122.1 GCA_019233165.1 Vulcanimicrobiota bacterium
AATCTCCTCACGCGCGCGAAGCATCACGTCGCTCTTCCCGCGCGATACCGTCTCGCCGCGTTGATTGAGGATCGCGAGCTCGCGCTCGACGATCCCACGTTTGCCGTCGCTGGTCCGCCGCAGCGCTCCGATTCGAAGCCGGACTCGAATCGTGTCGCCGGGGAAGACCGGCTTCTCGAATCGCCACTCGCGGATCCCAAGGTTCGCGATCGCCGTCCCCGAGAAGAGCCCGCTGCGGTCGAGGAGACCGATCGCGTAGCTCAGCGAGAGCATGCCGTGGGCGATCCGGCCGCCGTACGGCGTACTCTTCGCGAACTCGGCGTCGGTGTGCAACGGGTTCATGTCGCCGGTAAGCGTTGCGAACGCGATGATGTCGGCTTCGCCGATCGTTCGCGCCGCCGTTTCGAACTCGTCGCCGGTCTGCAGATCCTCGAAATATCTTGGGTTCACGCCGGCGCGGTCCCCGTCGTCCGGCCGCCGTCGACCGCGAGGACGATCCCGGTGATGAACGCGCTCTCGTCGGAGGCGAGGAAGAGGGCCGCTTGCGCGACGTCTTCGGGCTTGCCGGCCCTGCGCAGCGGGGTGCCTTCGATCGCTTTCGCGCGGAGCTTCTCGGAGAGCACGGCCGTCATCGGCGTCTCGATGAAACCGGGCGCGAGCGCGTTGACGCGAACCTTGTAGCGTCCGAACTCGAGCGCGAGCGTCCGCGTAAGGCTCACGACGCCCCCCTTGCTCGCGGCGTAATTCGCTTGCCCGAAATTCCCGAGATACGAACGGGACGACGCGAGGACGATGCTGCCTCCGCCTTGCGCGCTCATCTCGCGAACGACCGCTTGCGCGATCAAGAACGTTCCGGTGAGGTTGACGCGGAGGACCGCATCCCATTGGACGAGCGTCATCTTCTCGGCGCGGCCGTCGTTCGTGATCCCCGCAAAGTGCGCGAGGACGTCGATGCGCCCGAAACGCTCCTTCGTCGTCGCGACGAGCTCTTCGACGCTCGCCGGATCGGCGACGTCGGCACGGACCGCCAAGACCCCCGCGTGCGGCTCGTTGATATCCGCCGCGACGACGCGCGCGCCTTCCTCGGCGAAAAGCCTCGCGGTCCGTTCGCCGATACCGCTGGCCGCGCCGGTGACAATCGCGACCTTATCGTGCAGGCGCGCCATCGAACCGAATCGCCAGAATCGCCAAGTCGTCGCCGATCTCGCTTCCCGCGATCGCCCGCAGCTTGGCGATCAGGGAGTCGACGACGGTTTGCGGATCGGTCGTCGACGCTTCTTCGATCCAGCGGGCCGCCGTCTCGAGGCCGTCTCCCTGACGCGTGGGGTCGAGGCCCTCGGTGAGACCGTCGGTCGCGAGCACCAGCACGTCGTCGGGCATGAGTTCGATGCTCTCCGTCGTGAAGCGCGCATCCTGCATCACGCCCAAGATCGGACCCGTGACGGCTAGCGGCCGCGCCCGGGCTGCGCGCAGCAGCCACGCCGAGGCGTGCCCCGCGTTCGCGTATCGCGCGCGCAGCCGCTGCAGATCGACGAGGATCAGGATCGCCGACGTAAACGTATCGCGCCTGCGGACCGCGACGGTATACTGCGCGTTGAACCGCTGCAAAATCTCGCCCGGATCGTCGAGCGCCTCGGCGAGCGAGCCCAGCGCATCGCGTATGTGAATCGTGTCGAGGGCCGCTTCGATCCCTTTTCCGGCGACGTCGCCGATTGCGATCAAGCCACCGCCGTCCCCGCGCTCGCGGACGTCGAAAAGGTCGCCGCCGACGGCCGCTTCGCGCGTAGCCGAGAGATAGACGCTTGCGACCGTCGTGTTCGGCAAGGTTTGCGTGCGATTGATGAACGCGCGCTGCAGGACGTCGACGGTCCTGCGGTCGCGGTCGCGTTCCTCGCGCAGGCGATACTGTCGCACGCCGAGCGCGAAGATCAGCGCGGTCGCGACGACGAGGGCGAGAAACGTCGCGGCCGCGACGCGCGCGAAGCCGCGTCCGGCACGATCCTCGGCTCTTCCGTAGAGCGCCTGGAGCGCGGCGTCGAGGGCGGCCGAGTCGGCCCGGGTCCGGTCGACGTAGAACTTCCCCTTGAACTCTTCATCCTTGATGTTTGCGCGCGCGCGACGCGCGATCACCGGCTCCGCGACCTCGCGCTTCCAGCGCTGGTGGGTGGCGCGCATGTCGTGGACGAGCGCGTCGAGATCCCGGCTCCCAAAGTACGCGACTCTCAGCGCGAGCGCGCTGAAAACCGCGGTTTCGCGTTCGGATGCGGCTTGATACGGCGCCAGGAACGAGATGTTCCCGACCTCGGCATAACCGCGCATCCCGGTCTCCTCGTCGACGATCAGAACGAGCGCATCGTCGTTCGCGAATTGCGCGGCCGCGGTCGCTTCGAGCGACGCGAAGGCAGCGCGCTCGTTTTGGAGCAGCGCAAACGCGCCGATCCCACCGATCGCAACCAACAACAACAACGAGAAAACGGCAAGCACGGTACCGCCATAAGCGGACCGCCTGCTCCAGAATGCAGCCAGAATCAGGCGTTTTTCGCGCCGCGCGCCAACAGTCCGCCCGCAAAGAACGCTGCGCACGCGCACAGGGCCGCCCCGCCGAGCATCGTAGGAGCGAACCCTTGCTTGAAATACACCAGACCGAGGACGGCGATGGCAACCAGGCCCGCAACGCGAGAGACCGCGTTGTTGATCCC
>JAFAMS010000142.1 GCA_019233165.1 Vulcanimicrobiota bacterium
AGAGGACGACGTTGTTGAAGGTCCCCGCTGGGACCGTTAGCGAGCTCTGCGGGCCGGCGAACGTCATCGCGATCGTGCTGCTCCCCGGCCCTTGATACGTCGTCGTTTGGTTGAGTGCCGGGTTGATCGGAAACTCGAGCCCGGACGATGCGAGCGTCGTCGTCGTCGTCCCGGTCATCCATTGAAAGACCACGGTATTGCCGATCGCGTCGTTGGCTTCGTCGGCGACGACCGTCGAGGGGAGCCCGCTGAGCGTCAGCGTGTCGGCGAAGGTCGAGTTGCCGTTGACGATCGGCCCGCTCGTGACGACTTTGCTTGCCGTCGCGCCGCCCCCACAGTTATACGTCCAAGTGTCGTTGTTCGCGAGCGGCTGATACGAGAGCGGGACCGGCGACGGGCTCGGCGTCGGTGTCGCCGGCGCGGGCGTCGGGGTCGCCGTCATGCTCGGAACCGGGGACGGTGTCTGCGAAGGCGATGCGGACGGCACCGGAACCGGCGACGACGAGTTTTTGCAGCCCGAGGCGATCGCCGCCAGGAAAAGCATCGGAAGGATCGCGCGCTTCAGCATGCGCCGAGAAGCTTACCGCACGATAAGGTGTCCACCTGCCCGGCCGAAACCGCACGGCGCAATGTTCAAGCGCCGTTTTCACTCGGTTTTCATGATCGTCGCCGTGCTGGCGTCGATCGGTGCGCCGCTCGCCGCACGCAAAGCGCACGACGCGCGCGTTCGCGACTTCGCCGCATCCGTCGAACGGAGTTCGACCTCGCTCGATGCGACGCTCTCTGCGATCGCGAAGCGCAACGACGTGAAGCCGCCGGGAACGCTCTCGGTGCGCGCCTCCGATCAGTATTCCCGGGTGGACGCGCAGTCGGGAAAGAGCGCCGAACAGGAATACTTGGCCGACGTCGCAATCGACGCGCGGATCAGCAGCGACGATTATGCTGAGGAGGCCCGCTCGGGGGACGACGCCGCATTGCGGAAGATAGCCGCCGGCCGAGCTGCCGAGCTGGAGCGTACGGCGCGCGCCGCCGACGCACTCTCCGTCGTCCTTCGGTAGTAGAGGGCAGGCAACCAAGCATTTCTCGCTCGGGCGACGGGGAACCGAGGGGAAACCTGCGTCCTCGGGTTCAACATAGGGCGTCCGGAGGTACGGAGCACCCTAGTGCCGTCTGCCAGGATCCTGCGGGTCGGAGGTCAGGACGCTGACAACCGCACCTTTGAAGCCTTGTTGCGAAGCGCCGGTATATCGGACGTTCGCTTTGTTTCGTCTGCAGATGCGCTTCCGGCGATAACCGCGCGCGAGGCCGACGTCCTCGTTCTCGACCTAATGCAGTCGAGCGCGGACGTTCTCAAGCTCTTGCGGGCTGCCGCTCCTCCGGAGGACGCCGCGGAACGCATCCCGGTCATCGTCACAGCGCCACTCGTCGCGTCCGACCGAATTCAATCGTGCCTCCAATACGGCGCCGAAGATTTCATCATCACGCCCCTCGACCCCAAGACGCCGTTGCTCGTCACCCGGCGCGTCGCGCTTTGCCTCCAGCGACGCCGGCTGCGCGACTTCAAAGTCAAGTTGCAGACGACCGCCAAGGAAGCCGACGAGACGGCGGTCATGGAGATGTACGACGACGCTTCGTTGCGCTTCGTGCCGCGCGAGTTTCTCGAGCACCTGGAAAAGAAGACGCTCGCCGAGGTCAAGCTCGGCGACCACGTGCAGCGCGACATGACGGTGTTCTTCACCGACATCCGCGATTTCACGACGCTCTCGGAGGCGCTCACCCCACAGCAGAACTTCAACTTCCTCAATTCGTACCTCAAGCACGTCAACCCGATCATCCGCAGGCATAACGGCTTCATCGACAAGTACATCGGCGACGCGATCATGGCATTGTTCGCGCAGGATGCCGCCGATGCAGTCAAGGCCGCCGTCGAGCTGCAGAAGACCGTCGTCACCTACAATCAGGGACGCCGCGTCGCGGGCTACGTGCCGATCCAGATCGGAATCGGAATCCACCGGGGCGATCTCATCTTGGGCACGATCGGTGAGGACGAGCGGATGCAGACGACGGTCATCGCGGACGCCGTCAACGTCGCCTCGCGAATCGAAGGGTTGACGAAGACGTTCCACGTCGGACTGCTCGTGAGCGGGTCGGTCGTCGACGCGCTCGGCGACGCCAAGTTCAAGCTGCGCCACCTCGGCGCCGTCAAAGCCAAAGGAAAAAAGCAGAGCGTCGAGATCTACGAGTGCTACAACAACGACCCGAAAGATCTCATCGAGCACAAGGACAACACCGCCGAAGCGTTCGACGCCGCGGTCGCCGAGTTCAAGAAAGGGACGTTCCTGACCGCCGGCAAGATCTTCGGCCGGATCGCGGAGCTGCACCCCGACGACAAACCGGCCGCTTACTACCGCGACCGCTGCTCGCTCACCGTCGTGCACGAGCGCGGACCCGGCGCCTGGGACGGCGCGGAGAAAATCGAGGTCAAATAGGGTAGAACTGCGGCCATGAAATACTTGGTCGCAACGTTCACCTTACTCGCCTTTACGGGAGCCGCAGCGGTCGCGCAGCCGGTTTCCTCGGTCGACCGTCACTTCCTGAATTCCGCCATGGAAGGCGGCGTCGCCGAGATCGCGCTCGCCCACACCGTCATGCAGCGGACCTCCGATCCGACCGCACATGCATTCGCGCAGCGGATGATCCGAGATCATTCGAAGAACGACGCGCAGCTCGCCGCCGTAGCGCAGAGCTTCGGGATCCGGCCTTCGCACGAGCTCCCGCCCGAAGCCGCTGACGAACAAACGAAGCTTCAGGGACTATCGGGAGCGGCGGCCGCGCGCGAGTACCTCACCTATGAGGTTAAGGATCATCACAAAGACATCAAAGACTTCAGCGACGAGCTCGGCGCCACGTCCCAGCCGACGATCCGTGCTTACGTTCAGTCCTCGCTCCCCGTGCTGCACACGCACCTGAGGCTCGCCGAGCGAGACGCCCGCTAGGGCATCGTCCGCTGAAACGCCGTTGCGAGGTCCGTGAGATTCGCCGGTGCGACTTTGATGACGCCGGCGCGCGGGCTATCCAGGTCGGCGATGAGAAACAGTGCGATCGCCATGATCAGCGGAAGGACCCAGAGCTCGACGGCCCTTGGGTTGCGGCGCTTGGTGTTGTACGGTACGAGGACGCTCGAGAAGATCGAGATCGCCAGCAACATCCCCCACGCGGCAACCGGGATGCGATTGCGATAGGCTGCTTCGACGAAGCCTTGACTGTCGATGACGTCGTTCAGACCCGAGACGGTCAGTCCGGTAATCGGGGTCGGCCTGGCCGCGGCGACGCGCTGAACGGTGCCCCAAAGCTGGTCTTGCAGCTTCGTGCTCGTCGACGCGTTCTCGGCAAGCCGCTGAGGGTTGCGCACGACGTAGTACTCGATCCGGCCGGCGAGATAGCGTTTCAGGAGCGTGCGAGCCTGCGCGGCCTCAGTCGCAGGTAGAAGCCCCAACCGATACCACTCGGTGCCGATTGCATTCGCCTCGTTCGCCTCGCGGTTCTTCCGCTCGTCGTAACGCGAAACCGCCATTGAAAAACTAAAACCGATGATCAGCCCGAGGAGCGTCAGTGTGGCGCCGACGACGACGCCGAGGTCCTCGCGTTCCTCTTCGTCGACGGCCATCCGCCGGTGAAGGTAGGCGCCGAGCAACGACGCGAGCCAGAGGACGAGGAAGAAAACCAAAAACGAAAGGATCGGAAAGTCCGTCCAATTTTCCATCGGGTCAGGTTCGGCGAAAGCCCGCGTACGTCATGTACGCGCCGAGCACCAGCGTGATCCCGTCGTAGACGAAGTAAAGCTCCCCGTAGTGGAACGCTGCGAGGTATGCAGGCTCCGCCCCGAGCGGTATCAAGAGGAACGCCAGACCCTTTAGCGTCGCGGCCCACCCGACGACCGTTACGAGAACCGGGAGCACGCCGCCCGACCAGACGTTGTGCCCGACCACGATTGCGAGTCCGATCGCAAGTGCGAACACGCCGGTGAGAACGATCGCCGTCGGGTCGTTCGGAAACGCGGCCACCATCGCGAACATGAGGCTTTTGTTCAGCAGCATCGCGATTCCGACGAGCACGCAGTAGAGTCCGAGAAGCTTTGCGACGTAAGTCGTGAGTGGCGACATTAGAACCTCACGTTACTCCTTGAAGCGAAGGAGCTTTCGAG
>JAFAMS010000026.1 GCA_019233165.1 Vulcanimicrobiota bacterium
CTGTCTGCTGTCGCCGCTCGCCTCCGAACCCGCGGAGCCAACGGCTGTCACCGTACCGTTTGTCTTTCACGACAACCGCATGCTCGTCGACTGCACGATCGACGGCCGCGGACCGTTTTCGCTCATCGTTGACACCGGGGCGCCCGACCTGACGATCACGCCGGAGACCGCCCGGGCGATCTCGGCAACCGTCCACGACGCCGGCGTTGTCTCGGGTGCCGGCAACAAGAGTGTCCGAAGCGGCACGGCCAAGATCGATTCCTTTTCTGTCGGGTCGCTATCGTTCGCGATACACGAAGCAACGGTGCTCGACCTGAGCCAAATAAGGACGAAGTTCGGATTCCATCGTCTCGACGGCGTGATCGGATATCCGATTTTTGAGCACTTTGCCGTAACGGTCGACCCCGACCGTCAAACGCTGTCGTTTGCGCGGGGTACGCCCACCGTTCCGGCCGGCGCGACGACGACGACGTTCAAGGGCGTGACTCCGGAGATCGCGGCGACCATCGACGGGATATCGACAACGGTCATCATCGACACCGGCGATCGGTCGTCGCTTACGTTGTTCGGTCCCTTTGCGAAGAAGCACGAATTTTACGGCCGCTATCCGTCGCAACGGGATCTCGTCACGGGCTACGGCCTGGGCGGGCCCATCTATGGAGACGTCTTCACGCTGCCTTCGCTGGACGTCTTCGGCGCGCACCTCAGCAATGTCGTGACCCGCGCCTCACGTCAGACCGGTGGCGTCTTCACCGGCTCACAACAAGGTGGCAGCATCGGCGAAGGCGTGCTGAAGCGCTTCGACCTCGTTTACGATTATCCGAAGAAGCGGATCATCGCGTGGCCGAGCGCGCTCCGCAATCAGCCGGATCGGTTTGTGGTTCCGGGCTCAACGCCCCGACCCTGAGGAGACACGCTCCCGCTATTGACGCAGCTTCTTCTGCCAATCGCGCGGCACGCGCCCGTGGGGACCGGGGACGGGCTGATCGTCGGGATGCCATCGCGGAGGCGCCAATTCCACCCCTTGGACGTAATCGTCGGTCTCGTAGTCGTAGAACCAATCTTCGCCCGGCTCGTAACTTGCAATCACCCGGTGCCCTGTCGTTTTGAAGTGTGCGCTCGCGTGCTGACTAGGCGAACTATCGCAGCACCCGATGTGACCGCACTTCGCGCAGCGGCGGAGGTGAAACCACCAACCGTTACTCGCGAGACACTCGACGCAGCCGGTTCCAGACGGCTTAGTCGCTGGATCGATGTCATTCACGGTACCGCGATCTCCTCGAAAACGTCAGTCGTCGCCGGAATAGTTGAAAATAGTCTCCAGGGTCGACTGCGCCAGCAGCAGCCCCAATGCATCTTGCTACATCCTGAGCACCCGCATCCGAGCCCTCTTTCCTTAGCGGCACGCCAGGAGGCCGCCTAACCCGTTCACATCTTCTTAATCCTGCGGTAGGATGGCTATGCAGTATTCATTTGATGGCCGTTGTGTTCGACACTCACAAGCAACATAAGTCCCTCGTGGAAGCCGGCTTCACTGACCCGCAGGCAGAGGCCACCACCGGCGTGGCGACGGCCGTTCTTTCGGTTGTCACCACGAAGGCCGATCTCGAAGTCGTCACTGCCCGGCTCGACGGAATCGACCAACGATTCAACGACGTCAATAAGAGCCTCACCCGCATGAACGCATTCATGCTCGGGCAGCTGAGCGCGACCGTCGCAGGCATCGGCATCATCGTGGGCGCGATGTTCGCAGTTGTCGCGCCTCACGTTCGATAAAATGGTGGAGCTGCCGGGGAACCGCCCCCCGGGTCCGGAAAGCCGGACACGTGCTTTCTCCAGGCTCAGTCTCGAGTTTGTCTTGAGCCGTCGAGCTTGTCGAGACCGCAATCTCGCCGGCCGCAGACCCGGTTGATTTCGGACGGATCTCGGGTCAGTCTCACCGTCCTAGCCGCAGCTCATGTCGGCGCGGGAGTTGATTGCGGCGACCTCTCCCTTGCCGTCGCTAACCTAGATTAGGCAGCGAGTGCGTATTGGTTGTCCGCGTGTATAGCGGTTGCGATCGTTTAAGGAGTGCTCGCAACTCCGCCTGCTGACACGTATCGCGGATCAGTCCGTCGAAGCTGATCAGCCCCGCGATGTGCTTTTGCACTATACCACAACCCCTCGCCGAGGCAAAAAGTTCCGTTACGCGCGCGCCGGCTTCTCCAGCTCCTCGCGCAGCTCCGCGAGCAGCGAGTCCGCCGTGCGGTCGCTTTTCATCGGGGTGACGCTCGCAAAGCCGTCGCGCACGGCCTCCAGATCCGTCCCAAGGCCGGCGAGTCGCATATCGAACCGGCCGGTGATCCGGTACACCGCGCCCTCGTCTTCGAGCCGAATCAGACGGTCGGAGTAACGCTTTTGGCCCTGTCGCGTCACCCGCACGCCGCGCAGCTCGCCGGGCCGCACGTTCGGCACGTTCAGATTGATGAACAATCCTTCGGGGATCCGGGCGCGCCACTGCTCGGCGAGGTCGACGGCGAGCGCCGAAGCAGTCTCCCAGTACGTCGGATCGGAGGCGTCGTGCCACATCCCGCACAGCGAGACCGCGAGCGCCGGGATCCCGATCAGCGTCGCTTCCATCGCGGCCGCAACCGTCCCGGAGTAGTTGACGTCGTCGCCGAGGTTCGCGCCGCGATTGATCCCGCTCACGAGCAGATCCGGGAACCCGTCGCACAACTCGAACGCGCCGAGGACGACGCAGTCGGCGGGCGTTCCCGTGCACGAAAACGTCGGAACGCTGCGCTCGCCGAGAGCGACGACGCCGACGGGATCCCGGAACGAGATGCGATGCGAGATTGCGCTGCGGTCGCCGTCGGGCGCGACGACGGTCACGTCGCCGAGCCGGCGCAACTCGTCCGCAAGGCGTAGAATCCCCGGGCTCTCGACGCCGTCGTCGTTCGTGACGAGGATCCGCATGCCGGCTT
>JAFAMS010000352.1 GCA_019233165.1 Vulcanimicrobiota bacterium
GCCATCGTGACGAGGACGAGCGCGCCGCGGCACGTCTCGATCATCTCCTGCGCGCGTTCCATCGTCGCGGGGACGATCCACTCGCCGCGATGCACGCGGCGGAATTTCGGGTTGAGAAACGGCCCTTCGAAGTGAATTCCCAGACAGCGCGCTCCGATCGCGCCGTTTTGTTCCTCGAGCTGGCTGGCCGCTTCGTAGATCTCGCTCCCGGCGTGGAGCATCGACTCCCAGGGAGCGGTGATGATCCCGGCAACGTAGCCGGTCACGCCGTTCTTCGCGTACGAGCGCGCGGCGACGTCGACGGCGTTGCCTTGATCGCGGTTGAACAGGAAGTCTTCGGCGCCGTTGGTGTGGACGTCGATCATCCCGGGCGCGAGCGTTACGCCCGGCGCGACGGAAAAATCGCTCGGGCCCTCGGCGTCAAGGACGGCGGCAACGCGGCCGCGCTCGATTCGCAGGCGGGTCTCCCGCGCCGTCCCGTCGCCGAATGCGACGCGCGCGGGCCCGACCGTGTACGAGTCGTTCACGGCTAGCCGCGGATGAGCGCGAGCGCCTCGTCGCGCCGGCGTTCCATCAGCTCGCGGGTGTCGCCTTCGACGTTGAGCCGCAGCAGCGGCTCCGTGTTCGAAGGCCGGACGTTCAACCACCAGTCGGGATACTCTACCGTGACGCCGTCGAGGCGATCGAGCTTTGCGTCGGCGTAGTGCTTCTCGATCTGTGCCAGCTTCCCGGGTATGTCGGAGACGTGCGAGTTGATCTCGCCGGAACGGAAGCGGGTGTCGTACTCCGCGATCACCTGGCTGACCGGCTTTCCGCGCTCGCTGAAGATATCCAGACATTGCATCAGAGCGATCATCCCCGAATCTGCGAACCAATTGTCACGGAAGAAGAAATGCCCGGAATGCTCGCCTCCAAACGGGATGTTCTGCTCTCGCATGATCGGCTTGATGATCGAGTGGCCGACCGGCGCGCGAACCGGGATGCCGCCGTGCTTTTCGATCTGCTCGGGGACGCTGCGGCTACAGATCAAGTTGTAAAGGATCTTGCTGCCGGGGAAGCGTTTCAACGTTGCGATCGCACAGAGCATCACGATGATGTCGCCGCCGGGGAAACCGCCCTTTTCGTCGACGAGGAAACAGCGGTCGGCGTCGCCGTCGAACGCGGCCCCGAGGTCGCAGCCGTGCGCGAGGACGGCCTTGCGAAGATCGAGCTTGTTTTCGTCCTCAATCGGGTTCGCCGGGTGGTTCGGAAACGTTCCGTCCAGCTCGAAGTAGAGCGGGACCACCTCGCAGGGCAAGTACCTGAAGACGGACGGAACCGTCTCACCGGCCATCCCGTTCCCGGCGTCGATCGCAATCTTGAACGGCTTGATCCGCGAGACGTCGCCGGCGAACGAGACGCAGTGGCGCGCGAAGGGGTCGGTGATGTCCTTCGTGGCGATCTTCCCAGGAACGGCCGCCGCCGCGGGTAGCTCGCCGCTCGCCACGCGGTCCCGCACCGCCGCCAATCCCGTTTCCAGTGAGAGCGCCTGGGCCTGCTCCCGGGTGAACTTCATCCCGTTGTAGTCGGCGGGATTGTGGGAGGCCGTGATCATCACGCCGCCGTCGAAGCCGTATTTTCCGACCGCGAAATAGAGACCGTCCGTTGAGACCGTCCCCACATAGGTGACGTTTGCCCCCGATTAATTAGTATCTATCGCGAACGCTTCGAAAAGGTTTTGACCCGAGGGACGCATGTCGCGTCCGACGACGATGTTCTTCATCCGAAATTCGTCGACGAAGATGCGGCCGATGCGGTAAGCGACGTCGTCGCCGAACTGCGATGGATAGATGCCGCGTACGTCGTAGCTCTTGAAAATCGACGGATCGAGGACCGTCCGCTGCATAGCCCAGCGTCCGTTCGGAGGGTCATTTGGCGAAACCTACGGTGCTCTTGACGCGTCGCTTGCCGGACGTCGTCGTCGAGATGCTCGCGCCGACCTGCGACGTCGACGTCAACCAAGACGACCGACCGTATTCGCCCGACGAGCTGGCTCGCAAGGCCGCAGACAAGGACGCCGTGGTCGCGGTGTTGACCGACAAAATCGACGCAAGCCTCATTGGGACGCTCGAGCGCTGCCGCGTGATCGCAAACGTAGCCGTCGGGTTCGACAACATCGACACGGAAGCGGCGAAGCGCCGGGGGATCGTCGTCACCAACACGCCGGGAGTTCTTACCGACGCAACGGCCGACTTCGCGATGGCGCTCTTGCTCGCAGTGGCGCGGCGCGTGATCCCGGCCGACCGCTTCATCCGGGACGGTAAATTTCATGGCTGGAACGTGCTCATGTTTCTGGGCGGCGATCTCGCCGGGAAGACGCTCGGTCTCGCAGGGTTCGGGCGGATCGGTCAGGCCGTTGCGCGCCGTGCCGCGGGATTCGGATTGCGGATCGTTTACGCCGACGAGCACCGCTTTCCGATCGACGTCGAGCAGCATTTCGGGGCGCGCTTCGTCGACAAAGAGACGCTGTTGCGAACGAGCGATTTCATCTCGCTGCATTTGCCGCTTACGCCCCAGACGCATCATTGGATCGGCGAAGCGGAGCTCGCGATCATGAAGCCGACCGCCTACATCGTCAACACCTCACGCGGTCCGGCGATCGATGAGGCCGCGCTCGTGCGGGCGCTGCGCGAGAAGAAGATCGCCGGTGCCGGTCTCGACGTTTTCGAGCGCGAACCCGAACTCGCACCCGGCCTCGCCGAGCTCGAGAACGTCGTCCTCGCGCCGCACATCGCGTCGGCTGCGGAAGCGACGCGCTCCAAGATGGCATCGATGGCGGCCGAGAGCGTCCTCTTGGTACTCGGAGGCAAGGATCCGAAGAATCGCGTCGTCTAAAGCGAGCGTCCGGACGGACGCTTGCTTCGTAAAAGGCGAGCCCGGCGGGCGCGCGAAGAGCACTAAATGGTTGCGCGCAAGGCCTGCGCCGTTCTGACGGCGCTCGTAGCGCTAGGCTTTGGGTTGCAGCCGTCGTTCGCGGCGGCGGCTTGCGACTTGCAAGTCGGTCAAGAAGTCGTTCTCGCCTCGATGTCGCCGGATCCCGACGTGTTCGTCTGGGACACGCGAACGCGGCTGATCGATTATGCGGCCGGGATCTTCGACGACGCGAAGTCCGTGATGGCGCACACGACCCTTGCGAAGCCGGGGACGCACGCGATCGTCGCGATGTGCGCGACCGGCGTCATAAGACCGAAGTATCTGACTGCGAACTACGACGCCGTCGGGATCAAAGTGATATCCGGCCCGTATAAAGGACGCTGGGGCTGGATCGCCTCGGACGACGCGCACCTCGTGCAAAACTCGGCCGCCCGCACGCGCCGCGCGCGGCCTCAGCAGTCGTAGTACAAGTAAAACTCGTACGGGTGGGGCCGGATCGCGACCGCTTTGAGCTCGGCCTCCCGGTATGCGATGTAGTTCGCGATGAACTCTTTGGAGAACACGCCGCCTTCCATTAAGAACGTGCTGTCGGCTTCGAGCGACGCGAGCGTTTCGCCGAGCGAGCCGGGGACCGTCTTGAGCTTGGCGGCTTCGGCTTCGGAGAGCTCGTAGATGTTCTGATCGAGCGGACCGAAGCCGGCCTTCATCGGATCGATCTTCCGTTTGATCCCGTCGATCCCCGCGCAGAGCATCGCCGAGAAGGCGAGATACGGGTTGCAGCTCGGGTCCGGCGGCCGGAATTCCAGCCGCTTCGCGTTCGGCTTCCCTTGATAGTACATCGGGATCCGCACTGCGGCCGAGCGGTTGCGGGCCGAAAACGCGACGTTGACCGGAGCCTCGTAGTGCGGAACGAGCCGCTTGTACGAGTTCGTCGTCGGTGCCGCAAACGCGAGAAGCGCGTCGATGTGCGTGAGGAGCCCGCCGATGTAGTAGAGCATCGTCTGCGAGCACTCGGCGTACCCCTTCGCGTCGTAGAACAGCGGCTTTCCGCCCTTCCACAGCGATTGGTGGACGTGCATCCCGCTTCCGTTGTCGCCGAAGAGCGGCTTGGGCATGAACGTCACCGTCTTGCCGTGCTGCGCCGCGACGTTCTTGATCACGTACTTGTACGTCATCAAGTTGTCGGCCATGTTCAGGAGCGAGTCGAAGCGCATGTCGATCTCGGCCTGCCCGCCGGTCGCCACCTCGTGGTGCTGCATCTCGACCTCGATCCCCCACTCTTTGAGGGTCAGCGCCATCTCGGCCCGCAGATCGCTGTACTTGTCCGAGGGTGAGACCGGGAAATAACCTTCTTTCGGCCGGACCGAATAGCCGAGATTCGGTCCGTCGATGTTCCCGCTGTTCCAATGCGCCTCGATCGAGTCGATCTCATAGCCCGCGCGGTTCTGGGTGTTCTCGTAGACGACGTTGTCGAGGATGAAGAACTCGGCTTCCGGGCCGAAGTAGGCCGTATCGGCGATCCCGGTCTTTTGCAGATACGCCTCCGCGCGCCGTGCGACGTAACGAGGATCGCGATCGTACGACGACTTGGCGACCGGATCGTAGACGTCGCAGATCATCGAAAGCGTGGGAACGCTGCGGAACGTGTCGAGCTGAGCGGTCGCGATGTCGGGCTTGAGCAGCATGTCGGATTCGTGGATCGACTGGAAGCCGCGGATGCTCGAGCCGTCGAAGCCGATTCCCTCGGCGAGCGCCCCCTCGTCGATCTGATCGGCGGGGATCCCGGTGTGCTGCCAAATCCCCGGCACGTCGATGAATTTCAAATCGACCATCTTGATGCTTTGCTCTTTGATGAGATCGACGATCTCTCGCGGTCTACGCGCCATGCCTCTCCCTCACGAAGCCAAACAAAAATCGGGAACCGGCAATACACCGGACCCGGAATCGTTCTTTCGGATTCAGACTGCCTTGCGCGTTGGCCTTTTGAGCTAGCCGAGCGGGTCTCGGTTAGCCCTTTGTTTAGCTCCCGCTCAGAAGCTGGTCGGCTTGGGCGTCGGGAGGTTTCCTTGCACCATCGCGCCCTCGGACGCCGGAAGCGAGCCGGTCTGTGCGCGCACCGTGGCGCCGCCCGAAACGGGCGCCGGCGGGAAGAAGTTCGTGGCGCCGTCGAGCGCGCGAACGGTGAGGGCGCTGCTGGTAGTTAGCGTTACGTAACCCGTCAGATTCCCGGAGCCGTCGAACGTTTCGGGGGGCTGGGGCCCACCGTAGACGAGGTTGCGCACGTTGAGCGGTGCGCTGCGCACCCACGTAACCTGCACCGGACCGCGCAGCACTATCTGCGGGCTGAAGCTGTAACGCGGATCGTTCGTGATCCCTGTCGATTGTGCCGCGAGCGCGATTGCAAACTCGTTGTAGAGCTGCGGCCACGGTTCGTTTCCGGCGGCAGCCAGAACCGGATTGACGTTCGCGTTGTTTCCCCCCGGTCCAGGGCGCGTGTCGCTGTAGATGGCGCGCAGTGCGGATTGTCCGCCGAAGCGGTCGTACAGATAGCGAACGAAGAGATACGCCATCC
>JAFAMS010000458.1 GCA_019233165.1 Vulcanimicrobiota bacterium
CGGCCAGGAGCGCGAAGCCGATCGAGGGCCGCTCGGCGCCCAGAAGCTTGGTGAACTCGTCGTAGATACGCTCGGCCGAGACCTCGGTGGCGAGGTGTGCCGCCGCCCGCATCGCTGCGATTGCCTGGGGAGAGACCGCGTAGCGGAATCGGGCGGCGAATTGCGCCGCCCGAAACATTCGAAGCGGATCTTCCGAGAACGTTTCCGGCCGGAGGATGTCGATGCGCCGCGCCACGATGTCGTCGAGACCGCCATAGGGATCGACGAGCTCCCCATCGGGGAGCCGGCGCGCGATCATGTTCATCCGAAAATCCCGGCGCGCGAGATCGTCTTCCAACGGGATTTCGGGGCTGGACTCGATGACGAAGTCGCGGTGTCCCGGTCCCGTCGAGCGCTCGCGTCGAGGAAGCGCGAGATCGGCGCTCCCCTCTTCCGACCAAAACTTCACGACGGCGAACGCTGCGCCGACGACGTCGACCCAGCCCCGCGCGCCGAGGATTCGAACGAGCTCGTCTTGGGGCACCCCAACGACGACGTAATCCAAATCCTTTACGGCTGCCGCGCCGTCCGCTGCTACGTCGGCTCGCAGCTCGTCCCGAACGCGGCCGCCAACCGAATACAGCGAGCCCTTGGGAAGCCACGACGCGAGCCGCTCGTCGAGCGGGTGGCTTACGAGCACAATGGCCGTTTCGCCGGGACGCCGTTCCGGCGTGGGAAGCGGCGAGCCGTTGGGCTGCGCTTTGCGACCACGATGATGCGCCGTTCGCCGCCCGCCGAAATCTCCTCGGTAACCTCGCCTCCCAATACAAGCGCTGCTCCGGCGATCGCCTGGCGTTCCGGCTCCGCGAGCGCACCGCGCTGCAAGAGCGCGGTTCCGCCGATGCGCAAGAACGGCAACGTCAATTCGAGCACCGTCGAACCGCCGGCGACCGCGCGCGCTGTTGCATGCGCGAATTGCTCGCGAAACGCCGGATCGTGCGCGAGTCTCTCGGCCCGCCCGCAAACCGCCTGGCCGTCGACCTCGAGCGCCGAGAGTGCCCGCGCCAGAAATGCGACTTTCTTTGCGGTCGCATCGATCAACGTAACCGGGACGTTGCACGCGATCGCGAGCGGGATTCCGGGGAGGCCGCCGCCGGCGCCGACGTCGACGAGCGGACCGCGGACGTACGGTGCGAGAGAAAGCGCGTCGACGATGTGCTCCGCCAACGCTTCGGGCGTCCGCGCGGCCGTCAGGTTCGTCCGTTGCGTCGCTTCGAGAAGGAGCTCTCCGTAGCGCGTCAGCGCGGCGAGCGAGGCCGCCGGGACGCCGCTACGCGCAAGCGCCTTCTCGACCTCGCTCATCTTCGCGCCGTGTGCGGTGGCGATGCACGAACAGCGAGACGATCGCTACGTCCGCGGGAGTGAGACCCGGGATGCGCGCGGCCGCTCCGATCGTCCGTGGACGATGGCGCCCCAGCTTCTCGCGCGCCTCGCGGGAGAGTGCGGCGATCGTTTCGTAGCCGAAATCATCGGGGATTTCTTCTAGCTCGACGCGGGCCGCCCGTTCGACGGCGAGCCGCTGCCGTCGCACGTAACCGGCGAGCTTTATTTCGATCGCGATGCGCTCGGGTTCGTCGTTTTCGAGCGAAGACGGAAAGTACGAGGCGACGTCGGCTGTACCGATCTCCGGACGCCGCAGCGCATCGGCAAGCGTCGAGCCTTTCGCGAGCCGCGCGCCCGCAATCTGTTCCTCCGTCACGCGGGTCGCCTCCGCACCGGAGATCGCGCGCTCCAAACGTTCGCGTCGAGCGACGAACGCTTCCCACGCGCGATCGTCGATAAGGCCGAGCTCGCGGCCGCGCGGCGTGAGCCGCAGGTCGGCGTTGTCGTGCCGCAAGAGCACGCGATGTTCGGCTCTCGAGGTCAACATGCGATAGGGTTCGTCGACGCCTTTCGTCACCAAATCGTCGATCATCGTCCCGACGTACGAGTCGGTGCGCTCGAGAAGAAAGGGGCGCTCTCCGCGGACGCGGCGCGCCGCGTTGATCCCGGCGAGCAGTCCTTGTGCAGCGGCTTCCTCGTAGCCCGAAGTTCCGTTCAGCTGCCCGCAATGGAATAGATTCTCGATGCGCCGCGTCTCGAGTGAATGTCGCAGCTCGGTCGGTTGCACGAAATCGTATTCGACCGCGTAGCCGGCGCGGAGCATCGCGCACTCCTCGAGCCCGGGAAGCGTGTGCAGCATCTCGAGCTGCACGTCGGCAGGGAGCGAGGTTGAAAACCCGCCGACGTAGAGCGTCGGCTCGTCCCATCCTTCGGGTTCGATGAAGATCTGATGGCTCGGGTTGTGCGCGAACTTGACGACTTTGTCTTCGATCGAAGGGCAGTAGCGCGGGCCGATCCCGCGGATCAGGTCGAGCCCGTACAACGGTGAACGGTGAAGGTTCGCGCGGACGAGAGCGTGCGTTCTCGCCGACGTCACCGTGATCCAGCATGGAAGTTGCGGTCCTGCAAATGCCGGAGATCGGCGATAGCTGAAGGCGAGCGGAACGTCGCTCGGAGCCTGCACGGCCATCCGCGCGGGATCGACGGTCGTTTTGTCGATTCGCGGCGGCGTTCCGGTCTTGAGCCGGCCGAGCGGAAATCCCAAGCGCGCGAGCGCTCCGGAAAGCCCGACTGCGGGCGCCTCGCCGAACCGTCCCTCCGCCCGAACCTCGTCGCCCCGGAACGTCTTTCCCCCGAGGAAGGTCCCGGTGGCGAGCACGACCGCACGCGCCGGAATGCTCCGGCCGTCTTCCGTGCGGACGGCGCGGATTGCGCCGCCCGATGCGACGAGCCCGTCGACCATCCCGCGGACGATCGTGACCCCCGGCTGCGCTTCCAGATGCGCGCGCGCCGCACGGGCATAGGCCGGCTTATCGGCTTGCGCCCGCAACGCGCGGACGGCCGGGCCTTTGCTTTCGTTCAGCCACCGCACGTGCACGGACGTCGCATCGATGAGCAGTCCCATCTCGCCGCCGAGCGCGTCGATCTCGCGAACGAGTTGCCCTTTGGCGCTCCCGCCGACGCTGGGATTGCAAGGCAGGGTGCAGATTTTTGCCGGCTCGCCGGTTACGAGCACCGTCTCGACGCCGAGGCGCGCGCTTGCCAGCGCCGCTTCGACGCCCGCATGACCTCCGCCGACGACGACGACGCCGGTACGATCAAAAATCACCGGAGCATTGTACCTCAGGTACGTGCGGCGGCGATCGCTCCTGCGAGCTTTTCCGGCTCCGGCGTTCCGAGCGCGTACCGCGCCCCGGTCTTGAGCGACACCTGCACGGCGTTGAAACCGGCGACGTTCCACAGCCAGCCGTGCCACGTCAGGTGAATCCCCCAACCTTCGAGGAGATTGGTCTTGACCGGCTCGGCCGATGCGATCTCGGCGAGCGCCACGCGCATTCCCAGCTGCTTGATCCCAAGCCACCATTCGAGGTGCGTTCGCGTAACGCGAATCGTCATCGACGAAAAGAGCGCTGCGGCCACCGCCACCAGCACAAATGCGGGACCAAGAAACGCTTCCGCTTTGCGCATCTCACCGCTTGCGGCGAGCATCGAGGCAAGGGCGAGCTCGATGAAGACCGCGATCCCGACGATGAACGTACCGAACTGACGGTGCTCGTAAATCGGCATGCATCTTCTTACGCGCGCTTTCGACGGGAGTTTCGGCGCGCGTCACTTCCCAATGCAAAAACGTGCGAATACGGCGTCCAAGATCGCTTCGGTTGCGGCGTCGCCGCCGAGCTCGCCGAGCGCCGCCGACGCTTCTACGAGATCGCCCGCCAGGAGATCGATCGGCTGTCCGTCGTCGAGCGTCCGTTGCGCGCGTTCGAGCGCCCGCAGCGCCGCGTGGACGCAATCGGCTTGGCGCGCCGTCGCGAGGTGGGGCCGCTCGAGATCCGGCGCGTCGATCCCGACCGCGTCGCGCAGCGCGCTTCGGATTCTCGCCACGTCCGCCGGCTCGAGGACGCTGACCGCAAGCGCACCCTTTTCGGGCGGCTCGCGCCCTTCGTAGCCGGCGTCTCCCAAATCGCGCTTGTTGAACACGACGACGCGCGGACGCGCGCGCGTTCGTTCCAGCAACGCGCGGGCTTCGTCGTCGAGCGGTCGCGAGCCGTCGACGACGACCAGCGCGACCCGCGCGCCTTCGAGCGCGCGCTCGCTGCGCGCGATCCCGGCGGCTTCGAGCCGGTCGGCGTGGCTGCGGATCCCGGCGGTGTCGATCAGCCGGACGCGGACGCCGCCGTCGAGCGCAAACGATTCCTCGATCGTGTCGCGGGTCGTCCCCGCGAGCTCCGAAACGAGCGCGCGGTCGTCCCCAAGGAGCGCGTTGAGCAGCGACGACTTTCCGGCGTTCGGCGGGCCGACGATCGCGACGCCGACACCTTCGCGAACGAGCCGCCCGACTTCAAAGCCGCGTGCCAGCGTTTCCAGACCCGTCCCGATCGCAACGAGCTCGCCGGCGAGACGCTCCCGGGGCGGCTCCGGTACCTCATCCGGAAAATCGAGCGTCCCGCTGAGTTCCGCGAGGATTGCGTCGAGCTTCACGCGCTCGGCATCGACCGCCGCGAGCAAACCGCCGGCCAACCGCGCGCGGGCGGCACGCGCCGCGCTTCGGGATTCGGCGTCGATGAGATCGGCGACCGCTTCGGCCGCCGAGAGATCGAGCTTTCCGTGCAAGAACGCACGACGCGTGAACTCGCCGGGCGTGGCGAGCCGCGCCCCCGCGGCGAGCAGCGCCCCGAGCGTCTCCCCAACGACGATCGGCGAGCCGTGCACGTGCAGCTCGAAGACGTCCTCACCGGTGTAGGAATCCGGCGCGGGAAAGAACAGTCCGAGACCGCGATCGATCTCGAGGCCCTCCGCATCGAGGATCGAGCCCAGCGTCGCATAGCGCGGGCGCAACGTGCCGCGCGAGCGGAACACGCGCGCCGAAATTGCACGCGCGGCGTCGCCGCTCGCACGCACGATCGCGATCGCTCCGCGCCCGGGAGGCGTCGCGAGGGCGACGATCGTCTCGAAACCGTGGGGCGTGGCTACTTCGGGTGAACGACCACGCGGCGTTCGGGCTCGACGCCTTCGGATTCCGTCATCACGAACGGGCTGTCCGCGAGGGCCAAGTGGATGATCTTGCGCTCCGAAGGGAGCATCGGCTCCAGCTTGATCGGCCGCTTCTCACGGATCGTCCGCTCCAGCGTTTGCAGCGCGATCGTCTTGAGCTGGTCCGCGCGCCGCGCGCGATAGCCTTCCGCGTCGATCGTGTAATAGTGCCGCTGGTTGCGCACGCCGACATTGAGGATGTTGTTGAACACGAGGTTCAGCGCTTCGAGCGTGTTGCCGTGCCTGCCGATCAAGTTTGCGAGGTCGGGCCCGCGGACTTCGAGATACTCTCCCTCGGTGCGCGGAATGTAGGCGACCTCCGCGTTTTCGATCCCCATTTTCGTCAAAATTTGTTCGAGCAGCTCGCGCGCCGGCTTCACCTCTTCGGGTTCGGGAACGGCGGGATCGGGGACGCGCTGCGGCCGAGCCGCCGCCTCGCGCGGCGCCGAAAATCCGTTTTGCGCCGGCGGCGGGCCGCTGCGGGTTCGGCGACCACGTCCGCCGCGCCGGCGCCTCCCGTACGGGCGCGCGCCCGGAGCGTCTTCGCGACTCGACTCGTCTTGAAAATCGTCGTCCATTCGTTTCCTTTTTCGTCTAGCGGCGCGAGCGTTTCTTCCGCGGCGCGTTCGCACCCGGCTTCCCGTTGGAGCGCGCGGCGCTTCCGTCGCGCGGCGTCACGTTCTTCGCCTCGATTGCGGGCGTCGCGTCCGCCGTCGCCGCGGCCGGCTTGATCATCCCGTATTTACGCAAGAGATAGAAGGACTGCAGCATCGAAAACGCATTGAAGAAGAACCAGTACAGGATCAGCGCCGAGTACCAGCTTCTGCCGACCCATGCGATGATGACCGGCGATACGAACGCCATGATCTTCTGTTGTTGCGCCTGCGCCGGATCCGCCGCCGGCGCGGTGCCGTAGCGCACGCTGAAATACATCGAGACGACGTACAGCGCGAGCAGCACCATGTCGGGCGCCGCCAAGCTCGTCCCTAAGATCTGCGGATAGGCGTGCGAGAGCGCCGACCCGATCCACAGCCAGCCTTCTTTGGCGAATTGCTCGTGCTCCGAGTTGATCGCCGAGTACAAGCTGAACAGGATCGGCAGCTGGATGAGGAGCGGCAAGCATCCCGCCATCGGATTGACGCCGTGCTCCTTGTACAGCGCCATCACTTCCTGATTCATCTTCTGCGGGTCGCCCTTGTATTGGGCTTGCAGCTTTTTGATTTGCGGCGCGACGCGCTGCATCTCCGCCATCGACTTGAACTGCATCTGCGAGAGCGGCCACAGTATGAGCTTCACGAGCGCGGCGAAGATGACCAAGCTCCAGCCGAGGCTGTGCGTCATCCCGTTGAGGAGTGTGAGAACGTCGGTTAAGGCGTTCGCGATCGGCTCGAGCGGATTGAACGCCAGCAGGAAGTGCACGAAAACCCTTTCGGTGGTCAGGGAACCGGGTCGACGCCGCCTGGGTGCCCCGGATGACAGCGCAGGATGCGGGTGAGGGCTAGACGCGATCCGCGCAGGAGCCCATGCTTCTCTATTGCCTCATACGCGTACTGCGAACAACTGGGAAAGTAGCGGCACGACGGCGGCAAGAGCGGCGAGAGCAACCGCTGGTAGGCTCGGAGCACGACCAAAACGACCCCCCGGATCATGCGCGCAGCCGCCGGAGCGCGCCGCCCAGCTCCTCGCAGAGAACGTCGAACGCAACGGCGTCGACCGACGGACGGACGCTCAGGATCAAATCGAAGAGGGACGGTCCCGCCGCCGGGCCCAGCCGTTCGAACGCGGCCCGCACCCTCCGACGGGCACGATTGCGCTCGACCGCTCCGCCGAAGGCCTTCACCGTCACGAACGCAACCTTGGGGCGGCGCCCGCTCGCCGGAGCGGCGAAGATCGTGACGTGCGGGGTCTCGAGCCGGCGCCCGCGGCGACGCAGCCGCGTGAAGTCCGCTTGCCGCGAAAGGCTATCGTAGGGCCGCACCCGCTAGGGGGCGAGGCGCTTGCGCCCCTTCTTGCGCCGCGCCGCGATGACGCGCCGGCCGTTCTTCGTCGCCATTCGGGACAGAAAGCCGTGGACGCGCTTGCGACGGCGATTGTGGGGCTGGTAGGTCCGCTTCACGGGGGGCTCCTAGTCTCTCGCTAACAACAGCGTGCGATTATACCGGGACGGCCGCCTCGGGGTCAACCCGACGCCGCGAAAATGAGAGAGTTTCGCCGCCTGTCCACATCTGTGGACAACGCTGTGGAGAACCGAGCGCTCAGATGCGCGCAAAGGCCCGGCCCGGCGCGGATTTTCGCGATTCTCACCGCTGCGGACAACTTCCACAACGGTTCGAAAAAGCCGGAAAAATCAAGGCTTTTTGCGCGCATTTTAGTTGTGGATAAGTGGATAAAGTTTTTCTTAACCGGGCGCAGGACTAGGGCTCGGCGCCGCTAACCCTACGGCCTACTCCGAGCGGCCAGTTCACGGAATCCGACGTCTTTTTTGCGGTTTTTACAGCGCCGGCACGGAAGCACCTAAAAGGGCGGGTTTCATCGGATGAGTTCACTAGTCGATCGCAGCGGAACGGGGACCGAGCTTTGGAGCTCGGCGCTGGAGTCGCTCGAACGCAAGTACTCCAAACCGGTTTACGAAATGTGGCTTCGCCCGATTCGTCCGGTGAGCGTCTCGGGGAGCCGGATCGTCTTGGCGGTCGCGACGCCGTTTGCGCGCGACTGGGTCGAAAATCGCCTGCGGCCCCACATCGTGGAGGCGCTCCGCGGCCTGCTCGGCTACGAGATCGAGGTTAGCTTCGTGGTCGCTTTGGACGAGGAGGGTGTCGGCGAAGCCGCCCCGGCGAGCCCGGCCGCGGCAGCGACGCCGGCCGCGCCGCCGCGCCCTGCGGGGCCCGACGAGCTGCGGATCGGGAACCTCAACACCCGCTACACCTTCGAAGAATTCGTCGTCGGAAACAGCAACCGGTTTGCGCACGCCGCCGCTCAAGCCGTCGCCGAGGCGCCGGCCCGCGCCTACAACCCGCTCTTTCTCTACGGGGGCGTCGGTCTGGGAAAGACGCACCTCATGCACGCGATCGGGCATCGCGTCTTACAGGCGAACCCCAGCGCAAACGTCGTCTACGTATCGAGCGAAAAGTTCACCAACGAATTCATCATCGCCATCAAGAACAACCAGACGGTCGAGTTTCGGAACCGGTACCGCCACGTCGACGTGCTCTTGATCGACGACATTCAATTCCTCGAAGGCAAGGAACAGACGCAAGAGGAGTTCTTCCACACCTTCAATTCGCTGCACGAAGCGATGCGGCAGCTCGTCATCTCGAGCGATCGCCCGCCCAAAGAGATTCAGACGCTGGAAAGCCGGCTGCGCTCGCGCTTCGAGTGGGGGCTGCTCACCGATATCCAGCCTCCGGATCTCGAGACGCGCGAAGCGATCTTGCGCAAGAAGGCCGAGAGCGAAAAGGTCCCCGTACCAAACGAAGTGACCTCGTTCATCGCCAAGGTGATCCCCTCGAACATTCGCGAGCTGGAAGGCGCGCTGATCCGGGTCGTCGCGTTCGCGTCACTGACGAAGTCGCCGATCACGGTCGATTTGGCTTCGGAAGTCCTCAAGAACCAAATCGCGCAAGCCCCGCTGCGCCGGATCACGATCACCTTGATCAAAGAACGCGTCGCACGCGCGCACGGCCTCACCGTCAAAGAGATGGACAACCAGCGGCGCGACCAGCGCTTGACCGTCCCCCGACAGATCGCGATGTACCTCGCGTGCGAGCTCACCGAGTGCAGCCTCCCGCAGATCGCTCGGGAGTTCGGAAAGAAGGATCACACGACGATCATGTACGCGCGCGACAAGGTCAAGGACTCGATGGCGCGCGACGAGGTGTACCGCAACAAGGTGCGGAGCCTCATGGCGCTGGTCCAGAGCGACTGAGCCGCACCGCGTTATTCTCCACCGCTACCCTACACAGGGCGAGCCGCAGAGCGTGGATAACACCTCGGCGCACCCGCGAGCGGGCAAACTGTGGAGGATCCGGCTCCGGCTTCCACACCCCGCGCCAGGCGCAAAGGCCGTAGTGACGGGGCATTGCCGCGTTCTCCACACGTTGCACCGCGTTATTACTGATACGACGATTCTTGTATTCTCTTAAACCGGTAAGAGCCGGAGAGCCCAGCGGTGGATAGTGAAGTTTACCTGTAGCACCAAAGACATCGCCTCCGCGGTCGGAGCCGCCAGCAAGGTCGTGAACGCCCACACGACGGTGCCGATCCTCTCCAACGTCCTGCTCACCAGCGACCAAGGGACGATCCGCGTACGCGCGACGGATCTCGAGCTCACGCTGGAACACGCGTTTCCGGCCGAGGTCCAAGAGGCGGGCAGCGTAACGATCCCCGCCAAGCTCTTCAGCGGTTACCTCGGGAATTTGCCCGCCGGCCTGCTCGAGCTCAGCGGGACGCCGACGCGCGCGAGCGTGAAGGTCGAGCGCTCGAACTACGACTTCCACGCGCTCCCCGCGGACGAATATCCACCCCTCCCGCCGTCGCAGCGCGGCGCGACCTTCACGCTTCCGGCAAAGCGGTTCCGCGAAGGGGTCGGCGCGACGATCTTCGCGGCTTCGAGCGAAGAAGCGCGAGGCGCCGTCTTGATGGGGACGCTGCTCGAGATCGAAGGCTCGTCGTTGACGATGGTCGCGACCGACGGCTACCGGCTTGCGAAATGGCAAACCACGCTCGAGAAGCCGCACGAGGGCCAAGCCGTCAAGTACATCGTCCCGTCGCGCGCGCTGGCGGAGGCCGCCCGCAATCTCGGAGGGGCCGAAGCGGTGACGATGACGGCACTGGGAACGCAGAGCAATCAGCTCTCGCTCACCGCCGGCGACGTCACGATCGTCGTTCGCCTCGTCGACGGCCAGTATCCCAATTACCAGCAAGTGATTCCGGCGAAGTTCGATCGTGCGGTGACGGTCAACACGACCGCTTTGATCGGTGCCCTCCGGCGTGCCGAGCTCGTCGCCGGCGATCGCGCGAGCATGGTGAAGATCGCCGTCGGCAACCAGAATCTCGTGATCACCG
>JAFAMS010000050.1 GCA_019233165.1 Vulcanimicrobiota bacterium
CCCGTCGACGCACGCCCAAGCACTGCAGCAGCTCAACGGGATGGTCGAGGTCAACGCCGCGGTCATCGCCTACGACTACCTCTTCCGCATCTCCGCGATCTTGTTTTTCCTGACGATCCCAACGGTGTTCTTCCTGCGGCCCGCCAAAGGAAGCACCGGTGCCCAACCAGTCGCTGCCGCCGAATAAACTCGCGATCGCTCTCGGGACGTCGCTCATCGTGCAGACGGCGATCTCGTTCGGCGCGCAGATCGTCGGGCCGCTCGCGCCGGCGCTCCGCGCGGGGCTCGGCTTGAGCTCGAGCGAGATCGCACTGCTGGTCGGCTTCTTCTTCCTCGGCGCGACGTTGTTGTTGATCCCGGCAGGGACGATCACCGATCGGATCGGGCCGCGTCCACTGTTCTTTGTTGGGCCGGCGCTCGTCTTCGCGGCATTCGTCGCGGCTAGCCGCAGCACGTCGTTCGTTCCCCTTGTTGCGGCGATGCTCGTCGCGGGGCTCGGGAACGCCCTGACGCTTCCGTCGACGACGCGCGCGATCATGGATTGGTTCCGCGCCGATCAGGGCCGGGCGACCGCGATGAGCATCAAACAGACCGGCGTCGCGCTCGCCGGCGTGATCATGGCGTTGACCGTACCGGCGATTGTTGTCCCGCTCGGCTGGCGGATGACGATGCTCGTCGTCGGCGCGGTGACGTTCGCGAGCGGCGCGCTCTCCGCGCTGCTCTACACGCCGGGTCCGCTCGCCCGCGAGATCGACCGGCTCGCGACCGCCCATCACGACCGGGAGCGCCGCCCGAAGTTGCCCGTGCAAACGATCGCGATCGCGGCGTACACGTTTCTGATCGCGGGCGTCCAGCTCACCTTCCAAAGCTTTTTCGTTCTCTTCTTGCACGACCAGATGGGATACGCGCTCCCGCTCGCCGGCGTACTGCTCGCGCTCGCGCAAGGGTCCGGCGTCGCGGCGAGGATCGGCTGGAGTGTCGTCAGCGATTCGCTTTTCAACGAACGCCGGCGTCCGGCGCTGCTCGCGATCTCGCTCCTCGCGCTCGCGACGGCAATCGGTCTTGCGCTCAGCACCGCCTCGACGAGCTTCGCCGCGATCGTCGCGTTCGCGATTCTCTTCGGCGCCTCGGCGATCGGCTGGAATGGCGTCGTGATGGTCTTCGTCACCGAATCGGCCGGGATCGCGCGCGCCGCCACGGCGGCAAGCATCAACCTAGCGTCGAGCTACGTCGCGATCTTCGTCGTCCCGCCGCTTTTCGGCGCGATCGTCGACGCAACGCACGGCTATCACGCCGCCTTCGCGCTCCTCGCGGCGCTCGTGTTGTTGACGCTCGGCTGCATCGTTCCGATGCGCGAGATCACGTCCTCGGACGTGTCATCACGAGCGTAGGCGCGAAGCGCCGGAGTCGAGGGACCAGGACAATGCTCGCCGACACGGTCGGGCGCACGTGGCACAATCGCTCGCCGGCGACTCGAGCGCAAAGGCCGCTTTGGTCCCTCGACTTCGCGCCTGCGGCGCTACGCTCGGGATGACACCGGATCAGACCGCTTTTTGCTCGCGCTTTCTGGCTCGCAGGCGGTCGGTTTCGCTGAGCATCCGCTTGCGCAGGCGGATCGATTTTGGGGTCACCTCGACGAGCTCGTCGTCCTCGATGAACTCGATCGCGCGCTCGAGCGTCATCTCCTCGGGCGGTGAGAGCTTGACGTTCTCGTCCGAGCCTGCCGCGCGCATGTTGGTGAGCTTCTTGGCGCGCACGACGTTGAGCGCGACGTCGTATTCGTCGTTTGTCCGCCCGACGATCATCCCTTCGTAGACGTCGGTCCCCGGGCCGATGAAGAACCGGCCGCGCTGCTCGAGGCCCATCAGCGCGTAGCCCGTCGTCGTCCCGGTCTCGCTTGCGACGAGGACGCCGATCGTGCGGCCCGCGATCTCGCCGGCGAGCGGCTGGTGCTCGTAGTAGGTGTGCGAGATCACCGCGGTTCCGCGCGAGAGGGTGAGCAGCTCGCCGCGCAGGCCGAAGATCGCGCGCGTCGGCATTACGTACTCCAGGCGTCGCGTCTCGCCGAGGACGAGCATGTTCTTCATCTCGGCGCGCCGCTTGCCGAGCGCCTCGATGACGGCGCCGGCGTACTCTTCGGCGACGTCGACAACGACCCACTCGACCGGCTCCATCCGCTCGCCGCCCCGCTCGGTGATGATAACGCGCGGCTTGGAGACCGCCAGCTCGTAGCCTTCCCGACGCATCGTCTCGATGAGGATCGAGAGGTGGAGCTCGCCGCGGCCGCGGACTTCGAACGTGTCGGCGGAATCGGTCTCGTCGACGCGGAGCGCGACGTTGCTTTCCAACTCGCGCATCAGCCGCTCGCGGATCTGCCGCGACGTGAGATACCGTCCTTCACGCCCTGCGAACGGCGACGCGTTGACCGAGAAGAACATCGCGACCGTCGGCTCGTCGATCGCAACCGCAGCGATCGGTTCGGGCGCGTTCGCGTCGGCGAGCGTGTCGCCGATGTTGATCCCTTCGATCCCGCTGATCGCTACGATGTCGCCGGCCTCCGCTGCCGGGATCT
>JAFAMS010000057.1 GCA_019233165.1 Vulcanimicrobiota bacterium
TGGTCGAATCCGTAATCGGCGTGCAGTCGAAAGCTGAACCCGCTGCGCGCGATTGGGTACGGGTCCGAGGTCCAACCGAGGTCGACCGTCCCCTGCGCGTTCGCTTGTCCGGCGGTGAAGGTCAACAAACCGTGCCGCACGCCTTGATTGAAGCGATACTGGACTTGCTGTAAACCGTTCTGCGAGGAGCCGGAGAGCGTTTGCGAGCGAAGCGCGTCGATGCGCTGGTACGCGAGCAGGCTGGCCGTGTCGCCGCCGCGGCGCAAAGGCCCGAGGCCCATCGCGACGTATCCGCGGTCCCCATAGACGAACTGCTGCGTGAGCGCGATCCCCGCGCCGTAGTGCGAATCGTAGCGAAAGTGTGCCGACGTCAAAGCCCGCTCGCTGCCCAGCAAACCGTACGGTTGATCGAAGTTGGAGCCCGCGAGCGCCGACGCGCCGAAGTTCGGGTTCGGGACGTACGAGTAGAGATAACTGGGCGAGGGAACGACGATTCCCGCGCTCGTCGGAAAAAGCGCCGGCGTGAAACGGATATTGACCTTCGGGACGATCGTCGCGGTCGACGAGAAGATGTACGGACGGAATTCGCGCAGAGGCGGGAAGACGAACGCGTCGCCGGGCGGCCCGACGACTTCGCCGCCGCCCAGGTCGAAACGTTGATAGCGCTCGACGCGCGGGAGCTCGTCCTCGCGGAGCGCATACACCGTTTCCGAATCGCGCTCGATCGCAAGCGCCGCCGCGTCGAGCGTGCGCCCCTCGCGGACGGCGTGCACGTGCCCGCACCAGAGATAGCGGTCGCCGCGCAGGTCGACGTAGAGGGAATCGGCGCTCACCGACGGACCGCCGGGGTAGGTCGTCCGCACGCCGCCGTCCGCGATCACTGCGAGGCGCTCGACGAAGAAGTTGATCCGCTTTGCGTGCAGCGTGATCGTCCCGTTGGCGCGCGCCGGAAGCGCCGTGGCACAGAGCGACCCACAGACGGCGAGCAGCATTGCGAGCGCTGCTCGGACGCTCATCGCTTCGGCGTCGGCGTTGGGAACGGCGTCGGGAATCCGAACGGGCGCGGGTTGAACGGGGTCGGCACCGTCCCCGGCGTCACCGGCTGCCCGCCGGCCGGATTGTAATCGGCCCAGTTGTAAACGACGTCGTCACGGAGCTTCGTGTCCGGTTCGCCGACCTCGGTTGAATCGAGGAAGAACGTTCGGGCGCTCTCCTCGATCCCGGTCCGCCCGCGCTCGGCCGTCTGCCACGTGCCGCGCGTGTACTTGTAGGCGAAGTCGGTCCCCGTCCGCAACGGCATCGTCACCGCGTAATGCGTCCCGTCGATGCGGTCAAGGCGAATCGCTTGCGCGTTCCACCCGGTCGTGTCGGTCGCGATGTAGACCGGATCGGAGAGCGGGGTGAGCGGCGGGACGCTGACGACGAAGCGCACCTGCACGACTTTTCCGGTTAGCGGCACCCGGCTTTGATGACCGTCGGTCCGTCCGTGCGGACGGTTCGGATCGAGTTCTGGGTTCGGGGCCGGCGTCGAAAGTGCGACGGCAAACTTGTGCGCCTCCACGTACGACGCGCCCGCCGGGAGCGGTTTCGCGGAGAGCTCGAGCGTGACGATGTTGCCGGCGCCATCGAACGTCGCCTGCGCGTACTCGCGAGGTCCGGGATGCTTGCTCGAGGGTTGCTTGGTCGCGTAGTCGAGGATCTTCGCGCCGGGCGCGAGTCGAAAAGCGTCACCGGTACTGAAGAAGACGTAACCGCGCTGCAGGTCGAGGATCTGTCCGGAATACCGGAACAGCTCGCCGCTCGGCGTCGCAGCGGCGGGCGCAGCGGTCGGAGGCGGCGTCCGCGTTTGCGCCGCGGCAAACCCGCACGGCGCCCAAGCGAGCGCGGCGGTGAGGACGATGGCGCGCAGAAAGCGGATCACGGACCGAGCTGCACGGAGAACGTCGGACTCCAACCCATGTTCCCGAAGTTGAAGAAATACGAGCGCTGGATCGTCGCGCTCAACGTCGGCGAGATGCGGAACGTCGTGCGCGCGGTCAGGCTATACGGCGGATTTCCGTAAAAATAAGGAATCGGTTCGGGGAAATCCTTGCGCGCATCGCCTTGCAGCGTCAACGAAAAGTACGGAGTCGGCGTGAAATTGACCGCGGCTTGCAGATCGTGCTGCGTCGCAAAGCCCTGGAACGCCGCATAGCCGGGATACGTCTTTCCGTCGAAGGGGTTGTTCACGACGGTCGGGGGGTAGATTTGCTGCTGCAGCGGGCCAAGGAAGTCGCCTTGGTTCGTAATGATGTAGGAAAGATAGGACGAGAACTTGCGGCCGTTCTGCCGGCTGAGCGTTGCGGTCGTGGTCGCTTGATCCTGAAACCGAGGAAACGAGGTCACGACCGTTCGCTGGCGGTCGTAGGTGAGCCCGAAGTAAAACGAGTGGTCGCCGGGCGTCCGCGGCCCCGAGAGCTTCTGCGGCGTCAGCCAGATCGTCGCGCCGATGAAGTGCTGCCACATCGAGGTGTACGTCGTTCCGCCGAACGCCCCCAACCCGTAACCGTCGTGTGCCGTCAATTCGCCGACGCGCAGCCGGTAGAACACCGGAACCTTGTTGATCCGGCGGTCGGCTCCGATCCAGGCCAGCTGAAAGTTTGACGGGTGATTGGGAACCCACGGGTGCCCGGGATCCCCGTACCAGTACGCGCCGTTGGGATCGGGCTGCGGCTCGCCGAGCAAACTGTTTTGGTACCAGTTTCCGGTCAATTGCAGGAACGAATTCTTGAGCGCGTACGTGAACTGAAGGTTCTCGAATCCCGATGACGACCACGGCTGCGAGAACCCGTATTGAAACGAGCTGACTTGGTCGAACGACGTGACCTGAAAACGGTTGTCGGTCGTCTTGAGCGAGCCGAGGAAGTTGTACTGCTTCTGCGGCCGCGTCAGCGGATTGATCGAAAAGACCGCGTACGCATATTTCGAGACGAGGTGCTGCTCGATCGCGAGGTAGCCTTTGTTGATCGAGTCGTAGCGCAGGTGCAGGACGGTTTGCGCGTTCGGGCTTCCGAGGAACGGATAGCCGAGGTCTGCCGTCGCACCGTTGAGCGAGTTCTGCGCGAAGTTCGGATTCGTCGAAAAGTTCTGGTAGTAGTCGGGGATCGGCGCGTAGCCGGTCGGCGTGTAGATCTTCGCAGGCGAGAACGCCACGCCGGTGAGCGGCGTGATTCGCGCGGTCGTCGAGAGGATGAAGGCGTGGTCGGCCGAGAGGTCCGGCATCTCGAAAGCATCGCCGGGCATCTCCCGGCCGAGCGCGGGCGCCGCGTAGTCCTCGTCGAGGAACGTCCAGCGGTCGGGTTGCGCGCCGTCGCCTACGAGCGGAAGAAAATATCCGCGCTTGTAGTCGAGGAACTCCGAGAACGCGGCACCCTCGTAACGCAGCGCGCCGTGGGCGAGCGTCACGCCGCCGGCGACGGTAAAGCGGTTCAACTTCAAGTCCATCGAGAACGCCTGCCCCGCGATCGTCGTACCGTCGCTCATCGTCACCCGCACGTTCCCGTCCGCGGTGACGACGTAGCGATTGCTGTAAAAGGCGATGTGATCGGCGTGGACGACCAGCGAGCCGATCTGTGCAGCAGCGGGGAGGGGGAGCGCCGCAAGGAGCACGGCGGCGCACGCCAAGGCTTTAACGCGCACGGGCTCTGCGATTCGCGGCCCGCGACAGGCATCGCCTTTCGGCTGGCAGAACGCGCCCGCCGATGGCGCGCATGGTGACGCTGGTCCTCGACTCAGCCGGCGTCGGAGCGCTTCCCGATGCGGGTGCGTACGGCGATGTAGCCGGCGCGAACACGCTCGGCAATGTCGCCGAGCACGTCGGCGGCCTTCGCCTCCCTAGGCTCGGCGGCTTGGGATTCGGCGAAGTGACCGCAATCCGCGGCGTCCCGCCCCTCGACGAGCCTCCGGCTGCCGTCGGCCGGCTCCGCGAACGTTCGCGCGGGAAAGACACGATCACCGGCCATTGGGAGATGGCCGGGATCGTTACCGAGATTCCGTTCCCGACCTATCCCAACGGCTTTCCCCCGGAGATCGTCGAGCGCTTCACCGAGATCGTCGGGAAATCGCCGCTCGGGAACAAGACCGCATCGGGGACCGAGATCATCGCCGAGCTCGGTCCCGAGCACGAGCGCACCGGCCGGCCGATCCTCTATACATCCGCCGATTCGGTCTTTCAAGTCGCGGCGCACGAAGACGTCGTCCCGCTCGCGACGCTCTACGCGTGGTGCGAGCGCGCCCGCGCGATGCTCGTTCTGCCGCACAACCTCAACCGCGTCATCGCGCGACCGTTCGTCGGGACGCCCGGAAATTACGTGCGGACTCCGAATCGGCGCGACTTCGCGATCGAGCCGCCGCCGAGCGTCCTCGATCGATTGGCCGCCGCCGGGATCGCGATACACGCCGTCGGAAAAATTTGCGACATCTACTGCGGGCATGGGATCGCAAGCTCGGTGCGCGTCGCAGACAACGACGACGCGATGACGCAGACGGTCCGCCTCCTCGACTCACTCGAACACGGCGTCGTCTTCACCAATCTCAACGACTTCGATTCCAAATACGGTCATCGGCGCGACGTCCGAGGGTATGCCGAGGCGCTCGAGCGCTTCGACCAGCGGCTTGGGGAGCTGCTCGACCGCCTGCGCCCCGGCGACGGTCTGATTCTGACGGCCGACCACGGCTGCGACCCCACCGCCCCGGGGAGCGACCACACGCGCGAATTCGTCCCTTATATGGAAGTCGGGAGCGTCCCCGGCGCGCGCGTGGGGACCCTGGAGGGGCTCGACCACGTTGGAAGCCGATTAACCTCGGTTTTCTTGACGAAGAAGGTCACCGATGTGGTAAGAAGTACGGGCCTGGCATGAACTTGGAGAAAGCCGTCTTTCCCGCGGACTACAAACTCGACGTTCTCGTCCGGGAGAATACGGGCGTTCGCAACATCCCGCGCTGGTGGCACGGGGCGAAGCGCGCGATCGACGTCGGCGTCGCCGCCGGCGCCCTGATTGCGACCGCGCCGGTTCTCGTCCTGGCCGCAGCCGCGATCGCGGTCGTCTCCCCGGGTTCTCCGGTCTTCTTGCAGCCGCGCGTCGGCAAGGACGGGCGACTCTTCCGGATGTGGAAGCTGCGCACGATGGACGAAGGGGCGCACCTCCTTCACGAGCGGATGCTCCCGCTCAGCGAGGTCGACGGCCCGGTCCTCAAGATCCGCAACGATCCACGCCTGCATCTTCTTGGCGCGCTGCTGCGCCGGACGAGCATCGACGAGCTGCCCAATTTCATCAACGTCTTGCGAGGTGAGATGAGCGTCGTCGGTCCGCGGCCGCCGCTGCCGAGCGAGGTCGCGCATTACGACGAGCGCGCGCTGCGCCGCCTCCGCGTGAAACCAGGCGTCACCTGTCTGTGGCAAATCAACGGCCGTTCGAACGTCAGCTTCGAGCACTGGATGGAGCTCGACAACCGGTACATCGATAGTTGGACGCCGCTCGGAGACCTCGGGATCATCGCACGCACGATCCCCGCAGTCATGAGAGGCGACGGCGCTCACTAGGAGCGGGTTACGGGGTTTCGGTCGCCATGCGGCGATCGTGTTCGCCGCAACGCTCCTTCTCAACGCCTGCAATTACGCGTTTCATTTCGCCAACGCGCGGCTCTTGGGCCCGGCGGGTTACGGGGAGCTGCTCGCGCTGGTGAACGCGTTGACGATAGCGTCCTTTCCGGCGGCCGTCGCGCAAACGATCGTCGCCCGGTTCACCGCCGAATTTGCGGCGCTCGACGAATGGGGGCGAATCCGGAGCTTCAGCCGCAATGCGACCGCCGCGGCGAGCCTCGCCGCGCTCGCGGTCCTCGGAATCGGAACGCTCTTCCGCGATCCGATCGCCGCCTGGTTTCGGGTCGGCGACGCGCAGACGATCGAGATGGTCGTTCTCATCATTTGCTTCAACTTGATCTTGATGGTCATTCGCGGCACGTTGCAGGGCGAGCAGTCGTTCGGCGGTCTCGCGCTCTCGTATGCGGTCGAAGGTCTCGGGAAGGCGGGGTTCGGGATCGCGCTCGTTGCGCGCGGCGACGGCGTGCACGGCGCGGTTACCGGATACGCGCTCGCCGTTTTCGCGAGCTGGGCGCTCGGTTGGCGAACCCTTCGCTCGCGAAGCGCCGACGCCGCACCGGTTAGACTCGATATCCGCCGGCTGCTCCAAGCCGGCGGCGCGATCGCACTCGCGAGCGGGAGCATCACGCTGCTCTCGTTCGCCGACATGGTCTTCGTGAAGCACCGGCTCGTCCCCGAAGCCGCCGGCCTCTACGGCGGCGTCGCGCTGATCGGAAAGATTCTGCTCTTCGTCAGCGCGTTCGTTCCCTTGATCGTCTTGCCCAAAGCGACCGCCGAGACCGCCGAAGAACGCCGCTCGGGCGCGTTATTGCGGCGCGCGATCGTGCTGACGACCGCGCTCTGCGCGGCCGGCGTCGCAATTCTGGCGCTCGCGCCGGCGCTCGCGCTGCGCCTCGTGGCCGGGCCGGCGTACGTCCCGTTCGCGCCGCTGCTCGCTCCGTACGGTCTGGCGATGATGCTGCTCGCGCTCGCAAACGTTTTGGTCAACTATCACATCGGCGCGCACCGCCTGAGCTTCGTCGGACCGCTCGCCGCGGTCGCCCTCGGCGAGCTCGTCGCCTTCGCCGCGATTCCGCCGGGCGCCGAAACGTTCGTCGTCACGGTGATGGTTGCGAACGGGCTCGCGCTGTGCGCTGCGCTCGTTCCGATGCTGCCGCTGCGGCGCTAGGCTCCGAGCTGCTGCGTCTTGCGCAGCTGCCAGCTTCCTTCTTCGTCGGGCTCGAAGACGGCGCGCCACGGTTGCAGCCGGCGGATTTGCTCGAGGGTGACGCCCGCCGTCTTGTCCCACGAAAATTGTTCGGCCCAGGCGCGCGCCTCGCGCGAGAGTCGCTCGCGCAAGGCGTCGTCGGCGAGCACGGCTTCGAGCCGCTCGGCGAACTCCGCCGGGTCGCGGGCGAGAAATCCCGTGCGTCCGTCGACGATGCAGTCGCGCAGGCCTTGCACGTCGTACGCGACCGCCGGCGTCCCGCAGGCGTTGGCCTCGACGACGACGATCCCCCAGCCTTCGATCGACGACGGCATCCCGAAGACCCAAGCCTCTTGCATGAGACGCAGCTTCGTTGCATCGTCGACGCGACCGGTGAACGCGATCGCATCGCCGCCGCGCTGCGAGGCATAAGCCTCGAGCGAGGCACGGTCGTCTCCTTCGCCGGCGATCACGAGCCGTGCGTTCGGAATCCGTGCCCGAATCGCGGCGAATGCGTCGATCAACTCCCGAATGCGCTTGTAGGCTTTGAGCCGCCCCAAGTAGAGAATCGTCGGCTCGGCGGCTTTCGCACCGGGTACAAGCTCGCGCGGCACCCCGCTCACGACGATCTCGATCGGCCGGCGCGACATGTGCAGCTCTTCCATCTCCCGCCGCGTGCTCTCGCTGATCGTCAGGAACCGCGTGTTGCGGTAGACCAGCGGGACCAACCGCGT
>JAFAMS010000081.1 GCA_019233165.1 Vulcanimicrobiota bacterium
GACCGAGTTGTACGGGTAGACCGCGCTGCCGAAACTATAGCGCTCGAGCAGCCAGGGTATCGCGCTCGCAATCTGCGGGTGAAAGAGCAGCGCGACGAGGAGAGCGAAGACGAGCCCCGCCGCGATTCCCAGCGCAGTGTCGATCGCGCGCTTGGCGCGGACGCCGGGATCGCCGGTTGCAAACGGCCAGGCCAGCATCAGGAGCGCGATCATGACCGACGGCGGCTTGATCAAGATCGCGTAGGCGATCGCAAGCCACGCGCATACGACGAGCCACCGCGTCTGGGCCGGCAACCGCTTGGCGTCGGAGGCGTACACGACGAGCGCGACGGCGGCCAACATGAAGCCGGCCGGCACGGAGTCGACTTGGCCCCAGTACGCGGAGACGTAGATCGACGCCGGGTTGAGGACGTACAACGCCGCAGCGCTCGTCGCCCACGCCTCGGACGCGAAGCGGCGGACGATCGCAAAGATCAACCATCCGTCGAGCAAGTCGAACAAGCACGCCGGCAACTTGACGAGATACTTGAGCAGTCCCCAGTCGTTCGGCGCGTGCGGGAGAAGCAAGTAGATCTTCCCGACGACCCACAGCACGAGCAGATAGCCCGGCGGGTAGTCGGCGAACCCGGCTTTCGCGTAAAAATCCGGGAGCGGGTTCGAGGCGATCGTCATCGTCCACGACATGAACGAGCTCACGTCGTTGCGGTATCCGTCGGCACCGATGAAGAGCATCCGCAGCACGAGCCCGGCGACGAGGACGCCGACCAGCGCGGTCGAGGGGTTCAGGCTGCGCCCGATGCTCTCACTCGGGACGGCGGCGGTACGGGTACTCAAGCGACTCTCCGGGCACTGGCGGTGAACAACGCGCGGACGCTGCGCGAGCGGTCGAGCTCGTGCCGTTCGGCGAGCGCATCCGCTTCGCGCAGGTGCGCGTCGCATGCGTCGTCGGCGGCGCGCCGCGCTCCGAGCTCGTCGAGGGCGCCGACGATGGCGCCGACGTCCTCGGAACCGAGCGTCGTCGCACGAGCGTAGCGCCGCGCGATTGCATCGCGCGCCGCCGACGGTTCGCCGCCGAGCGCCCAGACTACCGGGAAGCTCCATTTGCGCCGAGCGATATCGCTCCCGCTCGGCTTGCCGGTCTCCTCGGGAGAGCCCCAGGTCCCCAGGACGTCATCGCGGACTTGAAACGCGCGCCCGTAGCAGCGGCCGAGCTCGCCGTAAGCCAGCGCGCGAGCGTCCGAGACGCCGGCAGCCCGGGCTCCGAGCTCGCATGCAGCCCCGAAGAGCGCGGCGGTCTTTCCGTCGATCATGGCGTGATACTCTCGCATCGAGACGAGCGGTGCCGACTCGAAGCCGATATCGTAGCCCTGACCGGCGCACATCGCGAGATTCGCAGCGTGGAGCGTTTGCATCATCGCGCCGATGCGCTCGATGGGGACGCGGGCGGTGTTTCGCAGCAACGCGAGGTACGAGACGGCGCACATCGAGTCGCCTGCGTTGACTCCATGCGCGATCCCATACCGCGACCACAACGTCTGCGCCCCGTGGCGGAGCTCGTCGTGATCCTCGATGTCGTCGTGAACCAAGGAATAATTGTGCAGGCACTCGAGCGCGATTGCCGCATCGATCGCCCGCTCGAAGGTCCCGCCCTCTTCGAATGCGGTATGCAGCAAAAGGCGCGGTCGCAATCGCTTCCCGCGCCGCGGTCCTCGATCTCCGGCGCCGATCCCGAAGTGCCAACGGACTTGCTCGCCGATCGGCGAGTCGCCCATCGGCGACAAGAGGATCGACACGGTGCTCTCGAGCGCTTGCTCGAAGCGCTCGAGCACGCCCGCATCAACTCGCTCGACGGCTGAGTGCCTCCATTCGTTCCGCGACGCTGTCGACGAGCCAGCCCGGCGTCGACGCTCCCGACATCAGACCCGCGACGGAGACGCCGTCGAACCACTGCCGCTCGAGCTCGCCGGGGCCTTCGATGTGATAGGTTCGCGCGCCGTTCGCGGTAGCGAGCTCGGCCAGATGCTTGGTGTTCGCCGAATGCTTGCCGCCGACGACGACCATTACTTCGACGTCTTTGGCGAGCTCCGCCGCCTCGAACTGGCGATTGTGCGTGTCGGTGCAGATCGTGTTGACCGCGCGAACCTCATAATACTTCGCGGTCAGCCGCTTCACGATCTCGGCGAAGCCGGTCCCCGACCACGTCGACTGCACGACCACGCCGACCCGGCTCGCGCGCGGCAACGCGTCGACGTCTTCCTGGGTCTGAATGCACCACGCCCCGGGGACGTGGGAGAGCGTCCCTTTAACCTCCGCGTGGTTCGGGTCACCGATCACGATGATCTTGTAACCTTCGGCGCGCAGCTTCTCGGCTTGCACGTGAATCTTCGTGACCATCGGGCAGGTCGCGTCTAAAATCTCGAGACCCTTCGCCTCCGCCGTCTGGAACACCGAGACCGGAAGGCCGTGGGCGCGCACGAACAGCGTGCCGGATTGCACTTCGTCGACCGAGTCCGCGTTGCGCAATCCCTGGCGCTCGAGCTGTTCGACCATTTGCGGATTGTGCACGACGTGTCCGAGCGTCGTGACGGTCGCGCCGGAGGCAACCGCCTCTTCGGCTTTCTTCACCGTGATCGCAACGCCGAAGCAGAACCCTTGCGTCTTCGCGCGTTTAATTTGCACCGAGTCTCTCCCCGAGGGCGCGGATGCGCCCCATGATCTCGTCCGTCCAGTTCGCCAAGTCTTGGCGGCTCGCTTTCCCGCCGCTCGCTCCCTTGTAGTGGAGCGGCTCGCCGAATGCGACCTGTACTTTCCCAAGCTGCTTGGCCCTCTCGCCGCCGTTGACGAACGCCGGTAAGACCGGCGCCCCCGAGAGCGAGGCAAGCAGGGCGACTCCGGTGTGTCCGCGCGCCTCGCCGGTCAACGTGCGCGTCCCCTCGGGGAAGATTCCGATCGCCTCCCCGTCCCGCAAGTGCCGCACCGAGGTCTTAATCGCGGCGACGTCGCTCTTCCCTCGATCGACGGGGTAGGCGTTGAGCGCGCCGATGACCGGGCCGAGAACCGGGATGCGGAAAAGCTCGACCTTCGCCATGTACGAGATCGGGCGCGGAAGCGCGACGCCGAGCGCGACCGGGTCGACGTAGCTGCGGTGGTTGCATGCGACGATCAAGCCGCCGCGCAGCGGAACGTGCTCGCGGCCATGGACCTCGAGCCGCCAAAACACGCGCGCGATGACGGCGCAGACGCCGCGGCCGAAGACGTAGAACGGCGGGCCGTTCACGCGGCGTCGCGGATCGCCGCAAGCATCCGTTCGACGACCGTGTCGGCACCGATCCCCGTCGAGTCGATCAAGACCGCGTCGGGAGCGCGTTTGAGCGGCGCCGTGACGCGGCTTTCGTCGAGCCGGTCGCGCTCCTCGATTTGTTTGCGAACCTCGTCGAGTGCGATCTCGACGCCGCGCTCTTCGAGCTCCAGGCGGCGCCGGCGCGCGCGCTCGTCGAGCGACGCCGTCAGGAAAAACTTGTGCGGGGCATCGGGAAGGACGACGGTCCCGATGTCTCTTCCCGCCATCACGACGGGTCCGGCGCGCGCGATCTCGCGCTGCCGAACGACCAGGGCGGCGCGAATCGCAGGCAGCGCCGCAACCGCGCTCACGGCCGCCGTCACGTCGGGATCGAAGAGCCGAACGGTTACGTCTTTCGCGTCGATCAGCACCACGTAGCCGAGCTGCGTTCGATCGCGCGTCTCGACGGAGACCTTGTGCGCTTCGAGCATGTCGACCAGCGCGCTCTCTTGGTCGACGGCGACGCCGTTGCGCAGCGCCAAGAGCGCGACGGAACGGTACATCGCGCCGGTGTCGAGATAGAGGTACTCGAGGCGCCGCGCCAGCGCTCGGCCGACGGTCGATTTTCCGCTCGCTACGAACCCGTCGATCGCGACGTTGCCGTTCTGGGCACCCATGCGTCGCCGCTCATTCTGGCGCGGCGACCTCGACCCTCCGGCGGAACAGCTCCTGCGGCTTCATCCGCAGCAGAGGCCGCTCGAAGAAGTACGTCACCAGCGATGCGATCCCGATCGTAACGACGAGGCCGCACAACGTCGAAGTCCATTCCCAGAGGGGATCCCCGTGCGTCAGGGTGCCGCGGCGCAACAACGGCCACGTCGCGATCCAGCGCAGCACGACTTGATGCCACAGGTACAAATTGTACGAGATCACGGAAAGAAAGACGAGCACCGGATTCGCCAGGACGCGCCTCCAGACGGGGAAGGCGAGCAGCGAGCCGAGGCCGGCGAGAAGGATCGCGAGCGCGTAGAACGTCCCGTTTCGGATCACGAACCACTCGGCGAAATGATCCTCGCGGCGCAAGTGCTCGAGCCGCTGGAACAGCAGGACGATCCAGACGAACCCGACGATCGCCAGCGCCGTCCACAGCCACTGCATCGATGCGAGCCGCGGAGCGCGCAGCCGTAGCCATTCGTAGGCAAACGCGCAGAACATCCCGGCTGCGAAGTAATCGAAGAAGCCGAGCAGCTGGTCGACGTTGTGGTCGAAGACACCCGTTTGGCAACACTGGCCGACGCGGACGCGGTAGACGATCGCAATCGCCGTCATCAGCGCCGTGAGCGAGAGCGGCGCGCGCAAGAGCAGCAACACCAGCACCGGGAAGATGACGTAGTACTGCACCTCGATCCCCAGCGTCCACAGCACGCCGTTGATCGATGCGTACGTTTCCTCGAAATAGGTGTGCAGGAACGTAAGATGCGCTCCGAGATCGAACAGGGCGGCGCCCGCATTCGGCCAGTTGATGTTTGCGCCCCAGCTTGCTTTCATAGCCGGGATCGCGGCGAGCGCGATCACGACGACGATGCTCAAGACGTACGAGGGGACGATCTTGATGAATCGGCGGTACGCGAAGTGCTTGACGCTCGGGAGCGAGCGGCCGGCGAAGTGGGCGCGTACGTACGGATAACTCAGGCAAAACGCGCTGATGAAAAAGAACAGCTCGACGCCGAGGAAGCCGGCAACCGGGAAATACACGAAGGGGATGTAGATCGTTCCCAGCCGGATATGCGGGTCGAGCCACGAGATCTGCCAGAGATGGAACCAGAGCACGAGGCCGATCGCGATGCCGCGCAATCCATCGAGCGCGTCAAGACGATGACTCTGCAACGGGAGGGCTCCCTTCTGGCGCGAAAGCGCGGGCGTGGCTAAAGCTCGGACCGTCTTCTTCTGTTCCGCGTGCGGTTTCGAGGCGCCCCGTTGGCTCGGCCGCTGTCCGAGCTGCGAAGGCTGGAACACCTTTGCCGAAGCGCCGGCTCTGCGCCCGGCAAAGACCGCCGCGCCGCGAGCGGTGACGGCCGCCCCGGGCGGACCACAGCGTTTAGGCGACGTCTCGAGCGAACACGAAGCGCGCGTCCCCAGCGGGATCGCGGAGTTCGACGCGCTCCTCGGCGGCGGGGTCGTCCCGGGGAGCGCCGTCCTCATCGGTGGGCCGCCGGGCGCCGGAAAATCGACGTTGATGCTGCAGCTCGCCGACCGGCTGTGCGCGCACGCAGGGCCGGTCGTCTACGTCTGTGGCGAAGAATCGGCGGCGCAAGTCCGGTTGCGCGCGCGACGGCTCGGCGTCGGCGACGAGCTCCTGATCTTCCCCGAGACGAACCTGCGGGCCGTCCTGGACGCGCTCGAATCGACGCGTCCCCGTGCGCTTGTCGTCGATTCGATCCAAACCGTTTGGCTGCCGGAGATCGAATCGTCCGCGGGCAGCGCGATGCAAGTTCGCGAGTCGGCACAAGCGCTCGTCGAGCACGCAAAGCGCACGGGGTGCGCCGTCTTCATCGTCGGCCACGTCACCAAAGAGGGGACGATCGCGGGGCCGCGGCTGCTCGAGCATCTTGTCGACACCGTTCTCTACTTCGAAGGCGAAGCGAGCGGCGAGTTCCGCATCTTGCGCGCGACGAAAAATCGTTTCGGCAGCGTCGACGAGATCTGCGTCTTCACGATCGACGAACGCGGACTCCACGACGTGCGCGATCCCTCGGGACTCTTCGTGCAAAACGAGCGAGTCGGTGCGAGCGGCTCCTGCGTCGTTCCGAGCGTCGTCGGCTCGCGCCCCGTGCTGGTCGAGATCCA
>JAFAMS010000099.1 GCA_019233165.1 Vulcanimicrobiota bacterium
AGAGCGGGACGCGCACGACGCCCGGGAGCGCTTGCAGCATCGGCGCGTTCGAAAGCGCGACGAGCCGGAAATCGAGGTACTCGTAGACGATCCCGCCGAGAACCGCTCCCCACAATGTCCCGACGCCGCCGAGGACGACCATCACCAAGAGCGCGAGCGTGAAATCCGCCGTCGTCACCTGCGGATGCGCGCCGCCCTCGAGCAACAGGTACACGACGCCGGCGCCCGACGCGAGCGCGGCCGACAGGACGAAGGCACCGAGTTTGTAGGCGTACGGATTGAGCCCGAGCACGGCGACGCGTCGCTCGTTCTCGCGAATCGCCTGCCATACCCGCCCGGGCGGCGACTGGACGGCCCACCAGCCGATCGCATACGTCACGATCAGGTACGCCGCCGCGAGCCAATAGAGATTGCGCGTGTTGACGACGCCGACGAGGACCGCGGGCAGGACGTCGCTGCCGAGCGCCAACCCTTCTTCGCCTCCCGTCAGTCCGAAGGGATTCTGCATCACCAGAATCGAGCCGGCTTGTGCGAAGGCGAGGGTCACCATCGCGAACGGGATGTCCCGCATCCGCAAGCAAATCGCGCCGACCGCGAGCGGAAGCACGATCGCAACGACGGCGGTGAGCATCAGCGCTTGCGGCAGCCCCCAGTGCCAACGCGTCAGCGCGATCGCCGTCACGTAGACGCCCGTCGCAAAGTAGAGCGCGTGCCCGAACGAGAGCAGCCCGGTGTAGCCGAAGATCAGATCGTAGGTGAGTGCGAGCGCGCCGAAGACGAAGCAGAGTCCGAGCAGGTTCAGGGTACCCGGCGCGTTGAGCGGTCCATCGAAGACGACCGGGATCGAGAACCCGGCAAACGGCAGCAGCAGCGCAACGATTACCAAGCCTAGTGCTAGCAACGACCGCGCGTTCAGGTCGAACTCCCCGCGAGGCCGCCCGGCCGCACCAAGAGGACGCCCGCGAGCAGCAGGATGACCGCAAAGTCGCCGACGCCGGCGGCCGCATAGAAATTCAGGAACTGCTGAACCAGACCGACGATCACGGCGGCTATCGCGGAGCCGGTCACCGAGCCGAGGCCGCCGATCACGACGACGATGAACGCGAAGATCAGCATCGCCGTCCCGCGACCGGGATCGATCGTCCCGTAGTATGCCGCCGCCAGCACGCCGGCGAGGCCCGCAGCCATCCCGCCGATTGCGAACACGAGCGTGAACGCCTTTTGAACGTCGATGCCGAGCGCCATCACCATCGCGCGGTTCTCCACGCCCGCGCGGACGATCAATCCGTAACGGGTCCGTTGCAGGAAGTACAGCAGCAGTGCTAACACGAGCGCGGCGATCGCAATGACGAGAAGTCGGGTGTTGGGAATAGCCGCACCGGCCAGCTTCGTCGTCGCGGTCATCCACTCGGGGAGCGCGATCTTGCGCGGATCGGACCCGAAACCACCCTCGACGAGCGCGATCGTCGCGAGCGCGAGGCCGACGGTCACCAGCACTTGCCCTATATGTCGAGCATAGAGCGGACGGATCAGAATCGTCTCCGTCAGCGTCGCGAAGAGTGCGCCCACGACGATTCCGACGACGAGCGAGACCAGCCAGCGCAGCCACAGCGCGTCGGCGGGAAGCGCCTCGCTTGCGACCCAGCCGGCGTAGGCTGCGACCGTGAAGAACGCACCGTGCGCGAAGTTCAAGACGCGCATCAGTCCCCAAATCAACGAGAGTCCGGCCGCGATCAGAAAGTAGAGCGCCCCGAGCCCGAGACCGGTGATCGCGAGGAGTGCGACGGTGCTCATCCGTGCGCCACGCCGAGATGCTTGCGCGCAAGCGCCGGATCGCCCATCAGCTGCTCCACGTTTCCGATAAAGCCTACTTGCCCTTGGTCGAGAACGATGACGTCGCGGACGAGCTTATGCGCGACGGCCAGATTCTGCTCGACGAGCAAGATCGTCGCGACCTCCGCCGCGCGCTTGAGCGCGTTCGTCACGAGGCCGACGACGAGCGGCGCGAGCCCTTTGGTCGGCTCGTCGATCAAGAGGATTCGATTGTCGGCGTTCAGGAGCGCGCGTGCCAGCGCGACCATCTGCTGCTGCCCGCCGGAGAGCGTCCCTGCCCGCTGCGCGCCGCGCGTCCTCAGCTCGGGAAACAAATCGTAGACGAGCTCGTAGCGAAGCGGCGAGCCGGGACGCTCCGCGAGGCGCAGGTTCTCGTCGACGGTCAGGCCGCCGAAAACGTCGCGATCCTCCGGGACGTATCCGACGCCGCGCCGCACTACCTGCGGAACGTCCAGCGCCGTGAGCTCGTCGCCTGCGAGCGTTACGCTCCCCGTCCGCCGAACGAGCCCGAGGATCCCGCGCAGCGTCGTCGTTTTCCCGACACCGTTGCGGCCGAGCAATCCGGTTATCCCGCCCTCGCGCACCTGAAACGATACGTTCTGCAAAATGTGCGACTCGCCGATGAAGACGTCCAAGTTGCGAACGTCCAGCAGAACGCCGTCGTTCACAGCGGATCGCCGAGGTATGCTTGCTGGACGGTTTCGTTCGCCATGATTCGGTCCGGCGTATCGATCGCCAGCAACGAGCCGTGATGCATCACGGCCATGCGGTCGGCGAGCCCGACGATCAGATCCATTCGGTGCTCGACCATGAGGACGGTCTTCTTCTCCTCGCGCTGAATCCGCGCGATAAGGCGCATCATCTCGGGAACGTCCTCGACTGCCATCCCCGCGGTCGGCTCGTCGAGGAGCACGACGCTCGGATCGCCGCAGAGCAGGATCGCAAGGTCCAGCTTTCGCTTCTCGCCATGCGAGAGCGATGCGGCGGTCGCGCCGGCGCGACGTTCCAGGCCGACGCTCGCCAGGACCCGGCGCGCGCGCTCCAGCGGAGCTCCTTCACGGTCGGCGCGCTTCCAGAGCGCGTTGCTCCCTCCCAAGTACGCCTGCGCCGCGAGCCGCGCGTTCTCGAGCGTCGTCAAGCCGGCGAAGACGGTCGAGGTCTGAAACGTTCGGCCCAACCCGAGGCGCGCGCGGACGTATGCGGGCGCGTGCGTGATCTCGCGCTCGCCGAAGACGATCCGTCCGGAAGTCGGCGCGGCTACGCCGGAAAGAAGGTTGAAGAGCGTCGTCTTCCCGGCGCCGTTCGGTCCGATGATGACGACGAATTCACCGCGCTCGACCTTGAGCGAGACGCCGTCGACGATCGTGACGCCCCCGATCTGCAGACCGAGGGCGTCCGTCTCGAGCGCTACTTGAACGGGCGGACCGGAGGCGCGGCAGCCCCGGAAGGGAGCGTTCGCAGCAGCTGGGGCTCGAGCGCGTTCCCCGAACCGGTGAGCTTTGCGATGAACATAGGCTGGACCATCGCATGATCGGCCGCGCGCACCGTCTCTTGCCCTTTGGGAGCGTCGAACGTCCAGCCCTCGAGCGCGCCGATCATCTTCGAGACGTCGTCGCCGTCGGCTTGCTGCACGGCATGTACGATCATCTGCGCCGCGACGAACCCGTCGGGGTTGAAGAGATCGGGAACCTTCCCCGCTTTCTTGAGCGCCGCGACAAGATACTCGTTCACCTTGTTCTTCGGCGCCTGGTAGAAGTAATACGAAAGAAACGAAATCTTCGAGGCGACCGGACCAAAGTTCGGATACGAAGCGCGTTGATCGAGTCCGGTGACGATTCGCGAAGCGGCAGGGACGCCTTGATCGTCGAGAGCCTTCCACATCGCACCGGCCGTGGCGCCCGCCCACGCGACGAAGATCATGTCGGCTCTCGCATCTTTCGCCTTTTGCGCGAACGGTGCGAAATCGTTGGCCGAGAGCGGCACATAGACGTTCGAGACAGAGGCTCCGGCCGCGCCGAGAACGGCTTCGACGGCCTTTTCGTTGGCTTGTCCGAACGCCGAATCTTGAGCGAAGACGAGCACCTTCTTACCGCGCAAGTTGTTGCCGACGATCGCGCCGGCGGTCAGGACGTCTTGATAGGTCTGGCGTCCCGAGCGGAATGTGTTCCGGTTGTTTCCGGTAATGGCGTCGGTCGCCGCCGGACCGGAGATGAAGAGCACATTGTTCTCTTTGGCGAGCGGCGCCATTTGAACGGCGACCCCCGACGCCGTGCTGCCGGCGAGGATCTTGAAGCCTTGC
>JAFAMS010000137.1 GCA_019233165.1 Vulcanimicrobiota bacterium
AACCGAAGTGGTCGCGCTCGATGCACTGGCGCAGCCCTGCGCTCGGCATCGCGTGGCCGGAGAGCGGCGACGTGGTCATCTCCGATGCCGACCGCGACGCACCGCCGTGAGCGCCCGCGAGCTCGTCCTGTGGGGTGCCACCGGTCAAGCGATCGTGCTCGGCGAGTTCGTCGAGCGCCTCGGCTTCAGAATCGTTGCGCTCTTTGACAACGACCCCACGATCGCGTCGCCGCTCGAGGGGATCGCCATCGAGGCCGGATCGACGTTCGAGCGCTGGCGGAGCGAGCGCTCCGGCGATGTATACGGTCTCGTCGCGGTCGGCGGCGAGCACGGCGATGCCCGGCTCGAGCTCGCCGCGCGGATGATCGACGCGAACGTCGTCTTGCCGGTGGTCGTTCATCCGGCCGCGTACGTCGCGCTCGACGCGACGCTCGGTGAGGGGGCGCAGATCCTCGCCGGAGCGGTCGTTTGCGCGCGAGCGCGGATCGGGCGTTCCGCGATCGTCAACACGCGTGCGAGCGTCGATCACGAATCGCAGATCGGCGACGGCGCCCATATCTCGCCCGGCGCGTCGCTGGCAGGCTGCGTCCTGGTCGGCGAACGCGCGTTCGTCGGGACCGGCGCAGTCGTGTTGCCGCGGATTACGATCGGTGCGGACGCGATCGTCGGCGCCGGTGCGGTCGTCACCCACGACGTCCCGGCACGGGCAGTCGTCGCTGGAAACCCCGCCAGGGTCCGCCGATACCGGTGATATGGCCCGGACCGAGCCGACCCTGAACCCGCCTTCGCGGGCCGAGATGCGGCCACTCGAGCCGATCCCCGTCTTCGCACCGTGCACCGGGATCGACACGATCAAGCACGTCACCGACGCCTTCGACGTCGGCTGGCTCGGGATGGGCGCGACGACGAAAGAATTCGAAGAGCGCATCGCCGCGTTTCTCGAGCTGGAGAACCGGTACGTCGTCGCCACGAACACGGGCACGTCCGCGCTCCATCTCGCGCTCCTCGTGGCGGGGATCGGGCCGGGCGACGAAGTCATCACCCCGTCGTTCAACTACGTCGCAGACCATCAAGCGATCCACGCCGCCGGCGCCGAGGTCGTCATGTGCGACGTCCGCGACGACAACCGGGGGATCGACGTCGCGAAAGCCGAGGCGCTGATCTCGGAGCGGACCAAGGCGATCGTCCCGCTCCACTTCGCGGGGATTCCCTGCGATCAGGCCGGCGTGTACGAGCTCGCGCGCAAATACAAGCTGCGCGTCATCGAGGACGCGATGCACGGGTTCGGCACGCGAATCGAGGGGAAGCGAATCGGGAGTTACGGCGACATCGCCTGCTTCAGCTTCGACCCCGTAAAGATCGTCACGTCGATCGACGGCGGCTGCGTGATCGTCAACGATCCCGGCGATGTTGAGCGCCTACGGCACTATCGCTTTCTCGGCGTCGACAGAGAGACGGCCGAGCGATACAAGAACCAGCGCGCCTGGGAGTACGACGTCGTCAGCGAAGGCTTCCGCTACCACCTCACCAACATCTTGGCGAGCGTCGGGGTCTCGCAGATCAAACGCGTCGAGGAGTTCATCCGCAGCCGCGTCGAGGTCTGCCGCCGCTACAACGCTGCGTTCGGCTCCGTCGCCGGGCTACGGATCCCCGAGAGCGACTTTACGGACGTCTCGCCGTTCATCTATAGCTTGCGCGTCGAAGGCGGGAAGCGCGAGGCGCTCATCGAGCACATGAAAGCGCGCAACGTCGCCGCCGGGATCCATTTCGTCCCGGTCCACAAGCACGCCTACTTCGCGGACGCGCGGCGCGGCGATATGGGCGTCACGGATCGGGTCGTCGAAGAGTCGCTGACGATCCCGCTGCACTCGAACATGCGCCCGGATTTCGTCGAGCGCACGATCGAGGCGATTCTCAGCTTCTACCGTTAGAGCGCGGCCAGCGCGCGAATTTTCCGCAAACGGTAGTATGCGTCGTCGTCGACGATCGCCGTACGCCCGAGGGCGCGCAGCCGGGCGATCAAATCGTCGATCCCGGTGCCGAGCGTCCAGACGGGCCGAAAGCTCGGGAACGCTGCCCTGATTTTCCCGAACGCGACGTTATACGAGCGGTGATCGCCACCCGGGGGCTTCGCCGTGATCGGCACGCCTCCGCAGCGCGCCGCGACCTCGCGCGCGATCGCGATGATCTGATAGTTCTCGCTCTCCGTTCCGGCGTTGTAGGCATCGCCGCCGAGGCGGCCGAGATCGGCCTCGAGGGCGCATTCGACCGCGCGCGCCATGTCTTCGACGTGGATCAGCGGGCGCCACGGCGACCCGTCCGATTCGAGCGCGACGACGTCGCGCGCGAGCGCGCTCGCAACGAGGTTGTTGACGACGAGGTCGAGCCGTAAGCGCGCAGAGTAGCCGTAGGCGGTTGCAAAGCGCAGCGAGATCGGACGGAAGCGCTCGTCGGTGAGCTCGCGCAAGGCGGCTTCGGCTTCGACCTTGGAGAGTGCGTAGGCGGTGAGCGGATTCTGCGGGCAGGTTTCGTCGAGCGCTACCGTCCCGTCGGCGAGACCGTACATGCTGCACGAGCTGGCGAACACGAAACGGCCGATCCCGGCGGCTTTGGCGGCGCGCGCGAGCCGGCCCGTCCCGCCGACGTTGACGTCGTGCGTGAGCTGTGGATCGAGCTCGCCGAGCGGATCGTTCGAGAGGCCGGCAAGATGGACGATCGCATCGATTCCGAGCAGAGCCGCGGCATCGAACGAGCGGACGTCGCCTTCGACTTGCTCGTCCGCAGGCACCGGATGCTCGAGCGCGCACTCGTTGAAGTAGCCGCGATCGAAGCCGCGAACGCGATGGCCCTTCGTTTGCAAATACGCGCTCATGACGGTGCCGACGTAGCCGAGGTTTCCCGTGAGCAGAACGTTCATCGCTGCGTTATTCCCGGCGGAAGAAGTACTCTGAGAGATCGCGCTTGCGCGGTTTGATCGTCAGGTTCGGCGAGCTTCCCGCGACGAGGGAGTCGCTCGGAACGGCTTCGTTGACGATCCGCGCATTTGCGGAGATCGTCACGCCGTCGCCGATCCGCGATGCTCCGGCGACGAGCGCGCCGCCGTAGACGATAACGCCCTCGCCTAGGACCGGCGCGGCGTCGCGGTCCTTGCCGAAGGTGACGTTCTGGGTGACGAGGAGGTAGTTGCCGTACGTCCCGCGTCCGATCACGGTGCCGAGCGGGTGGTTCAAGAACATCACCGGCGGAAGCTCGGTGTCGTACATGCAGAAGAAGCCGCTGAGCGCTTTGTTCAAGAGAAAGAGCTTCTTGGCGAGCGTCTCGTCGCCGGCGCGCCACGCGCTGTTCGAGGCGTAATACAAGAAGGTCGTGTACTGGTCGCCGTGCAGGTGATCGAACACGACCGTCTCCCCATCGCCGAACGCCGGATGACGGACGCTCGCAAAGCAGTGAGCGGTTCGATCCATCGCCTCGCGCACGACGGCATCGAGGACGAGCGGGACCTCGTCCGGGAACGTCGCCGCCAGCTGTCGGGAGAGGTAGGCGACGAGCGCATCGTGCTCGAGCGAGCGCCGCAGCACCAGGGTACGCAGCCTACACCTGCACCGGCGCCGCTATCACGTTTGCGCCCGTGACGATCGCGTGCAGCGCCGCGAGCTGCTCGGCGCCGGTGGGATTCTGCGGTCCGGCGGCGAGCGCCGCCTCGAGCCCACGCAAGTAGGTCTGACGTCTCTGCGCTACCGTAGGGTCGTGCGACGGATAAGCGGAGAAGATCGCGCGCGCGACCGAGGGCATAGCGGCCGTGAGGACGTGTCCGTCGGCAAAACCGAGGATCTCGCGCAGCTCGACCGTCGACTCCAGCCGAACGATCGGATACAGCGTGCAGAGCCGCAGCAAGATCTCCCAGCCGGCAAAGACGGGGATCGATTCGTTGAACGCGCCGACCCGGTCGTAGGCGCGTTGCGAGAATGCGAGCGCATCGAGCGGGATCGCCGGGGCAGCGCCCAGGAGCGGCTCGAGGTTCGCCCACACCGCGGCGTCGTCGACGTTGTGCAGGCGCATACGGACGGTGCACTCGCCGGCTCCCTGATCGATTGCTACTCGATTTCGGGAGACCACGACCTCGGCGTTCGGCGCTTCGAAGGCCTCGAGGAGCTTCTCGAGATGGTCGGCCGGCCACACGGTTCCGGCGTGCGCGAATGCGTAGACGTTCCCGCTTGCGATCTTCAGTGCGGTGTTCAAACGCAGCGGCTCGTCGACGCCGCCGATCAGCTCGACGGCGCGGATGCGACCTTGCGGATCCATGTAGCGGGCGAGCGGAGCAAAGGACGTCGCGGGATTTTGAACGACGAGTGCTTCCCAATCGCGGTGCCTTTGCGCGACCAGTGATTCAAGGGTTTCTGCGAGGAGCGGAACGATGTTCCCCGCGAGGACGACGATCGTCGGGCGAGGCGTCCGTGGCCTCGCGATGTTTCGTTGACGGATCTCTTCAACGCGCGCGACCAGCGCGTCGACCTGCGCGGCGACGTCGGCGTCCGCGTACCCGGCGTTTTGGTTCATTGCCTGGCGGGTTCGAGCATGACCGGCGACTCGGCTTTCATAGCCGGCGAGTCGCTCCTCGGTCTCCGGTCGAATGAACTTTTTCGCGAAGTAGAGGAACTCTTTGATGTCGCCGCCGTCGGCGAGATAGTTGGCGAAACTGCTTTGCTGGCTGTCGTGGATCCGAACCGCCGCGACCGGCTCGGGGTCGTACGCGAAGCGTACGCCGGCTTCGGCCCAGCGCAGGACGATCTCGTAGTCCGCGGCTTTGATCGCCTCGTCGAGCATTCCATAGCGCTCGTACAGGTCGCGGCGCATGAGCATCGTCGGAAAGCACATGTAGCAGCCGTCGGTGAAGAGCGCGGCAAATTCGTTACGCCCGCCCTCGTAGGCGCAGAGCGGCTGTCCGGCCATCTGGCGGATGCCGAAAAAGCGCTCGTTCTTGTCGACGAAGTACGTCGCGCCGTAGAGTACGTCGATCTCCGGATGCGCCTGCAGAAACGCGTACGACCGCGAGACGAAATGCTGCATCAAAAAATCGTCGGCGGAGAGGAAGGCGACGTACTCGCCGCGCGCGTGGCGTAGCCCTTCATTATGGTTGGGGATCATCCCGATGTTCTCGGGATTGCGAACGTACTTGAGCCGTGGGTCGCGGGCGAACGTTTTCACGAGCGCCGGCGTCGCGTCGGTCGAAGCGTTGTCGACGACGAGGACTTCCAAATTCGGATAGTCCTGCGCGAGGGCGCTACGGATCGCCGTGCCGACGGTATGCGCGTAATTGTAGGTGGTGATAATGATGCTGATCAGCGGAAGGCGCATCTCCATTGGAGTATCGGCATTCGACAGCCGCCGGTCCAACGACGGCAGGAGACTCCTTGCGCACCTCGCTCGCCACGGGCGACCTTGCCCGCTACCTGAAAGCTCAGCTGGAGAGCGCCTTCCCCGACGGGCGCAAACCCGGCGTGAAGGCCGTCGTCGGACACGCGCTGGAACGGGTCGAACGCTCGTTCTCGAAGATCGTCCTCGCGGGATATTCCAAAGAGGGCGAGGCGACGTTCTCGCATCTCCAGGGCGACCAATACGCCGCGTTCCTCTACTTTGCGGCCAACACGGCCTGGCGCGAAGCCGAGGACGTTGAGCTCGCGAGCAAGCTGTTCTTGCTCAACAAGGCGCTCAACGGGATCGTCGTCATGTACGATACGATCTTGCCTGAGGTCTTCGTCCTCATGCACACGGTCGGGACGGTCCTCGGCAAGGCGAATTACGGCAACTACTTCGTCGCCGCGCAGAACGTGACGGTCGGAATGGACCGGGATGCGATCCCGACCTTCGACGAACGCGTCGTGCTCTACGGCGGCTCGACGGTGATCGGCGGCTGCCGGATCGGCAATCGCGTCACGGTCGCCTCGAACGCGACGGTGCGTGGCGAGACGATCGCGGACGGCAGCATCGTCGCGGGCAGCTCGCCCGAGCTCGTCGTGAAGCCGGCGACGCGCGACGTTAGCGCGCTGTACTTCACCTAAGACCGCGCGCGCGAGTCACTGCCGAGCTCGGCGCTCGCGACGTACGCCGTAAGTCCCTCGATCCAGGGCGGCGGCTCGGCGACGCCGGCTTTTCGGATCGCGCCGTGGTCGAGCGCCGAATAGAGCGGCCGCCGCACCGACGTATCGAACGCGGTGTGCGAGACGGCCGCGATCTCGCGGTCGTAGCCTGCGACGCGAAGCGCGGCGCGCGCGAACTCGTACCACGTGCAGGCGCCGGCGTTGGTGACGTGATAGACGCCGCCGGGCGCGCCGCGTGCGAGGATCGCGTGAATCTGGGCGGCGACGTGCGGAGCGTAGCTCGGCGAGAACGTGACGTCGTCGACGACGCGAATCGGCTCGTCCGCCTGCGCCTGGCGGATGATGCGCTCGACGAACGTCGCTCCTTTGTGACGGGAGCCGCCGACGGCGTACAGTCCGCTCGTCCGGAAGACGTACGCGCTCGGATTGCGCAGCGTCAACCGCTCGCCGGCGAGCTTCGAGACGCCGTAGACGCTGAGCGGATGCGGCTCGTCGCTCTCCAGGTATGGCCGGCGCGCACTCCCGTCGAACACGTAGTCGGTCGAGACGTAGGCGAACGCGCACTCGGCAAGATCGCACGCCGACGTCAAACGCGCGACGGCCACCGCATTGACCTCGAAGGCGCGCTCGGGATGGAGCTCGCACTCCGCGAGATCGTGATACGCGGCGGCGTCGATTAAAACCGTCGGCCGAAAGCGCCGCAAAACTGTCGCAATCGACTCGGCGTCGGTGACGTCGAGATCTTGGCGCTCGAGCGGGATCGCGTGCTTGCCGAACGCACGCGCGAGCTCGCGTCCGAGCTGGCCGGCTGAGCCTGCAATCGCAACGCGCTCGAGGGAGACGGGCATCTGGGGCGGTTCGGCGCGGCTAGCGCGAACCCGTCCGTTGGGCAATTTCAGCCATGCGCGCCTCGGCGATCGATGCCGAACGATCCCACGGCCACGTTCGCGCGCGCGCGTCCGCGGCGGCGCCGCGTCGTCGAACTTCGTCGCGATCGCGATAGGCGTCGCGCAAGAGGACGACCAGCTCGTCGAGATTCGGCTCCAGCAGCCATGCGGGCGTGACCGTCGGAAGCGGGCTTTGCGCCGGTTCGAGGACGGTCCGGCGACTCGGTATGCGCCATCCGACGGAATCGTCGACGAAGTCGTCCGTCGCTCCGCCGGCCGTGACGATGACGGGGACGCCGCAAGCCATTGCCTCAACGACCGGCAAGCCGAAACCTTCGCCGCGATAGGACAGCACCAAGACGTCCGAGGCGCGCATGAGCGAGGCCAGCGAGCGATCGGGAAGGATTTGGTCCGTGTACTCGATCGCTGCGATATCCGGGCGTTGCGCGAGTCCGCGCAGTTGCTCGGCAAAGTTCTGACCCCGGTAATCGGCCCCGCCGAGGTCCTTGATCGTTAACACGACGTCGTCGCTGCGCTTGAACGCGCGCGCGTACGCGTTCACGAGGACGTCGATTCCTTTGCGGGGGATCGTTCCGCCGACGTAGAGGAAGCGAAAGCGCGTCCCGCGATCGTCGGCCTGCGGGCCTTCCGGCGTGAAGATCGCCGGATCGATCCCGTGCGGGACGACGGCAACGCGCTCCGGTGGGATTCCGGCTTCGGCGTAGCAGTCGCGGTTGAACGTGCTGTGCGTCCAGACGTCGTCGGCGCGCTCGCGCAGCGGCTCGAACCACGCAACCGGCATCGAGCCGTACTCCCATGGCTGCACGTGAACGTAGCGCCCGCGCGCGGGCCGCTCGAACGAGGGTGGCCAACGATGGACGACGGTGACGTCCGCGTCTGCCGGCCCGAAAGCGGGCGTCGTCGCGAACCGACGGAATTCTTCAGGAAGCTCGGCGGTGCCGACCGATTCGGGTTCGGTTGCGATCTCCAGGTTGCCGCGATCGAGAAGCGCGCCGACGAGCCTGCGATTCACGATCGCAAGCGACGAAACGCCGAAGAACGGCCCGATCCAGGAGACGCGAAGACGCTTAGGCGATCTTGACTCGGCGTTCACTCGCGGCGAGCGTCATTTGGTCGAAGATCCACCGATACGTCTCGGCCATCCCTTGCTCGAGACGGATCGACGGTGCCCAGCCCAAGCGCTTACGAATGAGCGCGTTGTCGCTGTTTCGTCCGCGCACGCCCTTGGGCGCATCGAGCTTGTAGCTGCGGCGCAGCTTGATACCCGCGATTGCTTCGACCATGCCGACCAGCTCGTTGATCGTGACGAGCTGATCGCTGCCGATGTTGAGCGGTTCGCGGACGTCGCTGGCCATCAAGCGTTGCGTCCCTTGGATGCAGTCGTCGATGTAGGTGAAGCTGCGCGTCTGCTCGCCGTCGCCCCAGATCTCGATCTCGTGCTTCCCGGAGAGCTTCGCCGAAATAACCTTGCGGCATATCGCCGCCGGTGCTTTCTCGCGCCCGCCGTCGTACGTTCCGAAAGGGCCGTAGACGTTGTGATAGCGCGCCACGCGCGTCTCGATCCCAAAATCCTCGGTGAAGTGCCGGCACATCCGCTCCGTGAAGAGCTTCTCCCAACCGTAGCCGTCTTCGGGCTCGGCGGGATAGGCGTCGGATTCCTTGAGCGCGACGACGGCGGCATCGGTCTGTTTGTCGGCTGCATAGACGCACGCCGACGACGAGTAGAAGAAGCGTTTGCACCCCGCGTCCCGCGCGGCGACGAGCATGTGCGTGCTGATGAGCACGGAGAGCATGCACTCGGCCTTGTGCGTCTCGATGAAGCCCATTCCGCCCATGTCGGCGGCAAGATTGTAGACTTCGTCGATTCCGCGCGTCGCCTTCCGGCACGCTTCGAGCTCGCTTAGGTCGAGGCGAAGCGTCTCGACGTCGGAAAAGCGTTGGTGCCACTCGTCGAGCGGTTTGAAGTCGACCGCGCGAAGCGCTGCGGCGCCGTGACGCTCGCGAAGGGAACGCACGAGGGCGCCTCCGATAAATCCGCCGGCCCCGGTGACGAGAATCCGTTTGTCCATGCAAAAAACCGTCCGTGGTGGATACTTGGGTTATCGGCCGCCGGCCGGTACCGTTTGAGAACGCGCCCCCGCGGCGTTGAAGGCCTGGAAGAAACGCCGCCAGTCCGCTTGCGCCG
>JAFAMS010000268.1 GCA_019233165.1 Vulcanimicrobiota bacterium
TACGACGGGTCCGTGAGTGCTTCTTCGTAGCCGGTCATCCCCGTATAGAACACCGCCTCGCCGAGCGCTAGTCCCTGGGCGGCGAGCCCCTCGCCGTCGTAGCGAGCGCCGTCGGCGAGCAGGAGCGATGCGATCATGCGTACGCGAGGCGTTCGATGATTCCGCGCTCCACGTGATACGCGAGCCGGCCGCCGACGACCGTAGCCACGACCCGCCGCGTGAAACGCCGTCCGTCGAACGGCGTGTTCTTTCCCTTCGAGTAAAACGCGCTCGCATCGACGGTCCACGGACGCTCGGCGAAGATCGTCACGTCGGCGCGGACGCCCGTCGCAAGCGTACCGCCTTCGACGCCGAGGATCTTCGCGGGATTCGTCGAGAGCAGCGCGACGAAACGCTCGAGCGGAAGATCGGGGAGCGCCTCGGCGTACGCGCCGACCGCGATCTCGAGTCCTGAAAAGCCGACCGGAGCGACGGAGAGCAGCTGCGCTTTCTCCTCGGCCGTATGCGGCGCGTGGTCCGAGGCGAACGCGTCGATTACGCCGTCGCGGACGGCGGCGCGCAACGCGGCGGCATCGTCGGGACCGCGCAGCGGCGGCGCGACTTTCGCACGGGCGTGGTAATCGACGAAGAGATCGTCGCCGAGAAGCAGGTGGTGCGGCGTCACCTCGCAAGTCACCGTGGTTCCCCGCGAGCGCGCCCAGCGAACGATCTCCACGGCGTTTGCCGTCGAAACGTGGGCGACGTGCCAGCGCTTGCGCGTGTCGGCGGCGATCAACAGATCGCGCGCGACGACGATGTCTTCGGCGAGGCCGGGGCTCCCTAGCAAGCCCAGGCGGACCGACTGCGGCCCCTCGTTCATCACCGCGTCACCGTGCAGCTCGTCGTCGAGGCAGTGCGAGATGAACGGACCCCGAACGTCGCGCGCGTACAGTGCGGCGTTCCGCAGCACGCGAGGGTTCATAACCGTCGAACCGTCGTCGCTGAACGCAACCGCGCCGGCGGTCGCGAGCTCGTGGAACGGCGCGATCTCCTTCCCTTCCCGATTGCGCGTGATCGCGCCGACGGGATACACGCGAGCGAACCCCGCCGCTGCCGCGCGCTGCTCGATCTCGGCGATCACGGCTGGCGTGTCGATCGCGGGATTCGTGTTCGGCATGCACGCAACTGCCGTGAACCCGCCGGCGACCGCCGCGGCGGTTCCCGTTGCGATTGTTTCCTTGTGCGTCGCACCCGGCTCGCGAAGGTGGACGTGCATGTCGATGAATCCGGGCGCGACGATGCAGCCCGTGGCGTCGATCACTTCGTGACCGCGCTCCTCGACGTGCTCGGCGACGCCGCGAACGATCCCACCGTCGATTGCGACGTCGCGGACGGCGTCGAGTCCGCGCGACGGATCGATGACGCGTCCACCTCGAATCAGAACCCTCATGCGACCGCTCCGGCAGCGTTTACCAAGAGATCGAGCGCCGCCATCCGCACGTAGACGCCGTTGTGGACTTGCGCTTCATAGCGCGAGCGCGGGTCTGCGAGCGCGTCGTCGGTGAGCTCGACCCCGCGGTTGTACGGCCCCGGGTGCAGGACGATCGCGTGGCTGGGTAAGATCCGCAAGCGCTGCGCGTGCAGCTGATAGCCGATCGTGTAATCCGCGAGCGCCGGTAGCAGCGATGCGGCGATCCGCTCCCGCTGGATTCGCAACATCATCACCGCGTCGACCCGCGGGAGGACGGCGTCGAAGTCGCGCTCGATGTGCAAGCCCTTTGCGGCGAAGGCATCCGGCAGGAGCGTCGGCGGCCCGACGAGGGTGACGTCGATCCCGAGCATCTTCATCCCCACGATGTTCGAACGGGCGACCCGTGAGTGCAGGATGTCCCCGACGATCGCGACGCGCAGTCCCTCGAATCGTCCGAACTCGGCGTGCAGTGTCGCGAGATCCAATAGCGCTTGCGTCGGGTGTGCGTGCGTCCCGTCGCCCGCGTTGATCACGTGACCGTCGAACGACTCTGCGAGCCGCGTTGCGAACCCCGACTCGTTGTGACGCACGACGATCACGCACACGCCGATCGCGCGCAACGTGAGCGCAGTGTCGGCGATCGTTTCGCCTTTGCCTAGGCTCGACGTCCCCGGCGCGAACGAGATGACGTCGGCGCCGACCCGCTGCTCGGCGAGCGTGAACGACGTCGCCGTCCGGGTGCTCGCCTCGAAGAAGAGGTTGAGGACCGGGACCCCCGCCAGAAGGGAGCGGCTCGGAGCGGATTCCCTGAATTCGGCCGAGCGCCGAATGATGAGCTCGATTTCCTCGCGAGTCAGCGAGTCGATGTCGAGAAGGCTGCGCTTACTGCGGTGCATGCTCCCAATCGGCGACCGACACATCGTCGCTTGGAGATGGTTGCGGCGCCAAGGTCACGTCGATGCGCTCGCGGCGGCTCGTCGGGATCACTCGGCCGACGTAATCGGGTTGAATCGGAAGCTCGCGCTGGCCGCGATCGATCAGGACGGCGAGCCGAATCGCCTTCGGCCGGCCGAGGTCGGTAACCGCGTCGAGGCTCGAGCGGACGGTTCGACCGGTGTAGAGGACGTCGTCGACGATGACGACGGTCCGTCCCCTAACGTCGTGACGGATATCCGACTCCGGGAGCTCGTGCGTGACGTCGTCGTCGCGGTAGAGGTTGATGTTCAGGAAACCCAGGCCCGGGTCGACGCCGGAGATCTCGGCGACCTTCGTCGCGAGCCGGCGCGCCAAGCTTTCGCCGCCGCGGCGGATCCCGATCAAGATGAGCCCTCCTTGCGCCTCCTCCGGCTCGACCATCTGGTGCGCCATGCGCGCGATCGCACGCTCGATCTCCTCGGAGCTCATCAGCGTGCGGCGGCGCGCCGCGGGGATCGCGGGGCTCGTCATCGGCCGCCAACTTCGACCAAAAGCCGCTCGGTCCGCTCCAGCTCGCGGCGATAGGCCTCGAGCTTCTCGCGCTCTTTGGCGACGACGTCGGCGGGAGCGCGGGCGACGAACGACTCGGAAGAGAGCTTCTTCTCGCCCCGTTCGACCTCGGCGCGCAGGCGCGAAAGCTCCTTGGCGTAGCGTTCGCGAAGCTGCTCGACGGGCGCGCGCACGGTAATGGCGGCCATCAGGTCCGCAAAACTTCCCTCGTTCGCAGGCTCGGCGACGATCTCGGCACCTGCGTGCAAGGCGATCAAGTCGAGCACCTCGCGTTCGCGACCGAGCGGGGCCGGCGCGAGGACCGTCAGCTTCGCGCGCTCGTTCATCCCGAACTCGTGCCGCGCGTTGCGCAAGCGCTCGACGACCCCGCGCACGACGTCGTATTTTTCTGCGGCTTTGTCGTCGACGATGATCTCGCCGGCGTCCGGCCACGACGCCGTGACGATCGTCTCGCCGTCATGCGGAAGCGCCTGCCAGAGCTCCTCGGTCACGAACGGCGCGATCGGATGCATCAAGCGGGCTAGGGCGTTCAGGACGTACGAGAGGACGGCAGCCCGTGTCGCTCCGCCGAGCTTCGTCGACTCCAAATACCAATCGCAGTATTCGTACCAGCCGAACCGCAAGAGCTTGTCGGCGGCGAGGCCGAGCTCGAAGCGGTAGAGCGCGTCGGTCACTTCGCGCGCAGTCGCGGCGAGGCGCGTGAGAATCCAGCGGTCGGCGAGCGAAAGCTCCCCGCTCGTCGGAAGCGTCCCCGCCGGGGGCAAGCCTTCCGGGAGCGCGCGGATGTAGCGCAGCGCGTTCCAGAGCTTGTTCGCAAAGCGCCGCGCTTCGTCGGCGAAGCGTTCGTCGAAGTTCAGCTCCTGCGACTCGAGCCGCATCTGCCGAACGATCCCGAAGCGCGTCCCGTCGGCGCCGTATTTCGCGACGAGGTCCATCGGGTCGATCGCGTTCCCGAGACTCTTGCTCATCTTGCGGCCTTGCATGTCGAAGACGAGCGGCGTGATGAACACGGTCTGGAACGGGATCTTTCCCACGAACTTCATCCCAAGCATTACCATCCGCGCCACCCACAAGAAGATGATCTCCCGCGCGGTGATCATCACCTGATTCGGATACCAGTGCTCGAGCTCGGGCGTCCGGTCGGGCCAACCTAAGATCGAAAACGGCCACAGACCGCTGGAGAACCAGGTGTCGAGCGTATCGGGGTCGCGCCGCAGCTCGTCGGTACCGTAGGTCTCGCGCGCGATCGTCCGTGCTTCTTCTTCCGTTTCGGCAACGACGACGTGCTCGTCGGGCGTGTACCAGACCGGAAGTTGGTGACCCCACCAAATCTGTCGCGAGACGTTCCAATCGCGAATGTTTTCGAGCCACTGCTCGTAGGTGCGGCCGAAGCGTTCCGGAACGAATCGAATCCGGCCGTCGCGATACGCCTCCAGCGCCGGCTTGGCGAGCGGCTCCATCTTGCAGAACCACTGCAAAGAGAGCAACGGCTCGACGATCTGTCCAGAGCGCTCGCTGACCGGGACCTTCATGGCGTACGGTTCGGTTCGCACGAGCGCACCGTCGGCGCGCAAGCGCTCGACGACGGCTTCCCGCGCCTCGAACCGCTCGCGCCCGGCAAAGGGTCCGGCCTCCGCCGTCATCTTCCCGTCGAAGCCGATCACCGTCGGCATCGGCAGATTGTGGCGCAAACCGATCTCGTAGTCGAGCGGATCGTGCGCCGGCGTTACTTTAACGGCGCCCGTCCCGAACTCTCGCTCGACCGCGGCGTCGGCGATCATCGGGATGCGCCGCCCCAGGATCGGCAGCACGAACGTTTTACCGACGAGGTGCCGGTAGCGTCCGTCGTCGGGATGGACCGCGACCGCGGTGTCGCCGAGCATCGTCTCGGGACGCGTCGTCGCAACGACGACCTCGCCGGTCCCGTCTTCGCTGCGATAGCGCAGATGCCAGAGCGTCCCGGCTCGCTCTTGGTTTTCGATTTCGGCATCCGAAAGCGTGGACTTCGAGCCGACGTCCCAGTTGATGAGCCGGACGCCGCGATAGATCAAGCCCTCGCGATACAGCTCGACGAACACCTTGACGACGGCGGCAGAGAGCCCGGGATCCATCGTGAAACGGTCGCGCGCCCAGTCCGGGCCGAAGCCGAGCGTGCGGAACTGCTCGTAGATGATCCCGCCGTACTCCTCGCGCCATTGCCAGGCGCGCTCGAAATACTTCTCGCGCCCAAGCCCGTCGCGCGTCAGCCCTTCGCGCGCGAGCTCGCGGACGAGCACCGCTTCCGTGGCGATCGCCGCGTGATCTTGTCCCGGGAGCCAGTCGGCATTCTCGCCGAGCATCCGGTGATAGCGCGTGAGAATATCCATCGCCGTGTACGTCGAGCCGTGACCCAGGTGCGCCCGTCCGGTGATATTCGGCGGCGGCATCGAGATGATGAACGGCGGCCGCGCCGGATCCGGTTCTTCGTGAAAGACGCCGCTGCGTTCCCAGCGCTCGTAGAGCCGCGGCTCGACTTCGGCGGGATCGTAGGACTTCGCTAGCTCGACCGATCTCACAGGAGCGGTTTACAGCAAATCGAGCGCGTCCACCTCGGGCATGAAGCCTTGCTCCGCGAGCCAAGCACCGTCGTACAACTTCGACCGATAACGCTCGCCGCCGTCGCACAGGATCGTTCAGACTACGCTACCCGCCGGCAACGTCCGCGCGTAGCGCGACGCCGCTACGACGTTGAGCGCCGCCGAACCGCCGAGGTACAGTCCCTCGTTCTCGAGCAGCCAGTGCGCCATCGCGATCCACGCGCGGTCTTCGACGCGAACCGCGTCGTCGATCGGGGAGTCTTTGAAGTTGTCGGTGATTCGCTTGATCCCGATCCCCTCGACCTCGGAGTCGCCTTCGCTCGCGAGCTCCCCCGTCTTCACGAAAGAGAAGATCGCGGAACCCATCGGGTCGGCGGCGACGATCTTGATCGCTTGATCGCGCGCCTTGAGCGCGCGCGAAACGCCGCCGAGCGTCCCGCCGGTCCCGGTCGCGGCGACGAATGCCGTGAGCGACGAACCGAACGCCTCCCAGATCTCCACACCGGTCGTCGCTTCGTGAATCGTGCGATTCGCGACGTTGTTGAACTGATCGGCCCAGACCGCGTTCGGCGTCTGCTCGGCCAGCCTGCGGGCGACGTGATAGTAGTTTTGATCGTTCGTGAAGGGGGCCGATTTTACGACGCGCACGTCCGCGCCGAAGACGCGCAGGAGGGCGATCTTTTCGGCCGATTGATCGTCCGGGATCGCAATGATCG
>JAFAMS010000338.1 GCA_019233165.1 Vulcanimicrobiota bacterium
CGAGCCGATCCCGTCGATCGAGATCCCGACGTACGAGAAACCGATATTGCGAATCCGCTGCGCTCGCTTGCGGTCGATGAGCGTCCCGTTCGTCGACAACGTCATCTTCAGACCGAGAGTCCGTCCGTATTCGGCCAGCTCAAACAAATCGCGCCGCGCGAGCGGCTCGCCGCCTGAGAACAGGAGGGCCGGGACGCCGAACGAGGCCAGGTCTTCGAGCAGCGCGCGCCCCTCGTCGTGCGTCAACTCGCCCTCGTAGGCTCGCGCGTGTGAATCGCTATAGCAGTGAAGGCAGTTGAGGTTGCACGTTCGCGTAACGTTCCAGACGACGACGGGCTTGCGCTCGGCGGCAGACCGCGGGGCGCCGTTTCCCTCTCCGTAGCGCAGGTGGTCCATCGGTTGCCCGATCCCGCAGAGAAGTCGGGTGACGTTGATCATGCGGCCTCGCCGCCCGTATAGACGCAGCAAGGCTCGGCCGCGAACGGATCGCCGGTAAAACCATAGGCGCGCGCGCGCGAGCCCCCGCAGAGGGTCCGAAACTCGCACGTCCCGCATTTTCCGCCGAAACCGTCGGGATCGCGTAACCGGCGCATCACCGGATCGTTGCGATAGACGTCGAAAAGGCGGTCGGTGCGGACGTTGCCCGCGGTGATCGGCAAGAATCCGCTCGGCTGAATTTCGCCGACGTGCGAGATGAAGACGAAGCCGCGTCCGTCGCCGATCCCCGGGCGGCCGTCGCTGCCGACGCGTTGCGCGACGTACCGGCGGAAATGCGGCGCTTCGGTTGTCTTCACGGCGAAATCAGCGCGCTGCGAAATCTCGAAGAGCTCGGCGAACGCCGCTTCGTGCTCCGCGGCGCCGAGGCACTCTTCGATCTGCGCTCGACCGGTCGGCACGAGGAAAAACGCGGTCCAGACCTTCGCGCCGGTGTGCGCGACGAGCGCCGCCATCTCCGGAATCTTGTCCTGGTTGTGGCGCGCGATCGTCGTGTTGATTTGAAGCTCGATCCCGATCTCGACGGCTTCCTCCGCGGCGCGCAACGTCCGCGCAAACGTGCCCTGCACGCCGCGAAACGCGTCGTGCGTTTCGGCGTCGGGCCCGTCGATGCTCAGGGAGAGGCGACGACAACCTGCCGCCGAGAGCTCGGCGAGGGCTCGCGCGGTCAGACGGCCGGTCCCGCTCGGCGAGATCGCGACCCGCAAACCGCGTTCTGCGGCGTATCGTACGATTTCGGCGAGATCGGGGCGCATCAACGGGTCGCCGCCCGTCAGAACGAAAACCGGCGGCCGGATCTCCGCAATCTGGTCGATCAGCGCATATGCTTCTTTTGTCGCAAGCTCGTGCGGATTCCGGTGCGGGATCGCTTTGGCCCGGCAGTGACGGCACGCGAGCGCGCACGCCCGAGTCGTCTCCCAAATGACGATCCGTGGCGCGTCGCCGTAGAGTGGGACCCCCATGGCCGCGAGTGTAGGCCCGCGGTGCTACCTCCTTGAGAAGAAATCTTCACGAGAGTTTCCCCGGCGCGGACTAGCCTGTCTCTACGGAGGATAGTCCGATGACCAAGGCGCCGCACCACGAATTCGAACCCTGGACGTGGCATCGCTTCGCGGGTTGCCGCACATCGCACGCGCGTCAAGGCATTATGATCGTCCAGTTGTTCGCCGCGGTTTTGGGGATCGCGGCCGTGCTCGTCTTTGCTCTAGGGACGCTGCGCTAACGATTACTTGACGGCCGCGACTTGCTTTTCGGTAACGGCCGAAGCCTTATTCCCCCACGAGCTGCGAATGTAGGTTAGAATCGCAGCGATCTCGGCGTCTGTGAGTTGCCCTTTCCAGGCCGGCATCCCACCGGGATACTTTTTCCCGTTCACGACGAGCTCCGTGTTCAAGCCGTGCTTAACGATTCCGATCACCCGGCTCGGATTCGCGGCGGTCTCGTCCTTGTTTCCCGCAAGCGGCGGAAACGTTCCGGGGACCCCTTTACCGTCGGGTTGATGACAGCTCGCGCAGCGGCTTTCGTACAGCGCTTTGCCGCTCTCCGCGGCGGCGTTCGCGGGCCGCGTAAACTGGAATGCGGCCGTGCCCAAGCAGAACGCGACGGCAACGGTAAGCGCGGCGGTCGTTCGTTTCATGACGGTCCTTTCACGCGGTCAGGCGATATTCGACGAGAGGGAGCTCGACATCGGCGCCCAGCTCGGCGCGCATGACGGCGGCCGTTGCCGGATCGGCGATGCGGCCAAGGTTGGGGTCCAAGATGGCCGCCTCCTCGCTCGAGGGCTTGCGTTCGAGGATGCCTGGCGCCACGCGGTCCTCTTCTTCGAGCGCGAGCAAGTACGCGAGCATCTGACGGGCGGCCGCGGGCCACAACCGGCGGTCGACTTCGGCGTAGATTGCGCGCACGAGCTCGGGGATCGTCGCCGG
>JAFAMS010000109.1 GCA_019233165.1 Vulcanimicrobiota bacterium
TGGCGCGAACGTCGGTCGTACCGAGGCGTCCCAGGGAAAACGTATCTTCGGCAAAGCGCAAGATGCTGCCGAACTCGTACTGCGTGTGCGAAACGACGCCGGCCTTGGCGTACGGCGAGACGACGATCATCGGAACCCGAAAACCCAGGCCTTGATAATCGACCTGCGGCGGCACCGCGTTGTCGTAGAAACCGCCCCAGTCGTCCCACAGGATCACGATCGCCGTCGAGTTCCAAAACTTGCTCTCGCCGATCGCATCGACGATGCCGGCAACCCAGGACGGGCCGGTGTCGATCGGCGATCCCGGATGATCCGAGTTTTGGTGGTCGGGAATCACCCAGGTGACGGCTGCGAGCTTGCCGTCGGCAACGTCGCGAAAGATCGTCGTTTCCGGCGAGCGCACGTTCTTGGTCCACTGCGCCCCGTGGCGCACCTCGTCGATCGCTTCGAACGGATTCCACAAATCGCCGCCCCTGGGCGGCACCACCGTCGGCGAATAAATCCGCCAAGGAAGGTGCCGGCGTTCCAGCAGATCGGCCAGCGTGTCGTAACTGAAACACGGGAAAGGTCCGGTGAACTTCGAGATGCCCTTGGGCGAAATCGTCGAGGTGACCGTACCCGGCGGGGCGTCGCAGCCCCACGGACGCATCGACGGATAATCGATCACGGAAGTTTGCGCGCCGACGAGCGTGTCGCCGGCGATGAGATCTTGATGTGCGGTGAAGCTTCCGCTGGACTGCGTGGCAAAGAGTTTGTCGGCGAGGACGTATCGTTTGGCCAGCGTCCAGTACGGCGCGATCTGCGCGGGATCGACGTATTCGTAGGCGGCATACGGGCTGGACTGCGGCTTGCCGAACTTGGCCAGATCGAAGCCGTCCATCTTTCCGCTGTCGTATTCGAGCACGAACGTATCGTGATTGTGCAGCGGATCGCTGCCGCCGGCGAGCGGAACTTTCGTCAACGGTACCGTCTCGCCGCCGGACGTCCTGCCGTACGTCGATCCAGTTCCGCCCGGAAACGTCGCGAAGAAGTTATCGTACGAGCGGTTCTCTTGAATCACGACGACGATGTGGCGGATCTTCTGCGCGGCGGCGGGGCGTGCCGCGCCGGCAAAGCCGGGCTCTCGCGGCCCGAGCGTTTGGCCGCAGCCCGCCGTCGCCACGGTCAGTGCTAGCGCTATCCCGAGCCCCCTGTGGGGAGAGACTGCAGTCGACGGGTTAATCATCGTCGACCGCGCGTAGCGACGGCCGCTGGTTCAGGAAATACGCGCGCGAATACTTTGCTTGAATGACTTGAAACTTGCGAGGGGGGTGATTGAAGTCGAAGACGTCGCCGAACGACTTCGCGCGCGCGTCGGTCGCGCCGAGGCCGGCGAGGCCCCAGTTCTGCTCGATGAACTTCAGGATGCTGCCGAACTCGTATTGCGTGTGCGAGACGTAGCCTTTGCGCGCGTACGGCGAGACGACGATGAACGGAACCCGGAAGCCCAAGCCGTTGTAGTCTAAGGTGGGCGGCCTGACGGGATCGTAGAATCCGCCCCAGTCGTCCCAGATAACGACGACGGCGCTGTTCTTCCAATAGAGCGAGCTCTGCCCGACCGCGTTGACGATCGAGGCCACCCAGGACGGGCCGGTATCCTTGCCGTCGCCGGGATGGTCGGAGTTGTTGAAATCGGGAACGATCCACGAGACGGCCGGCAGCGAGCCGTTCTCGATGTCGGTGAAGATATTCGTCGGCGGCGAGCTGACGTTGTTCCAGTCCGGCCCGTAACGCACGGACTTGATCGTGTCGAACGCACTCCACACGTCGCCCTGCGCGCCGAGCGCCGGCGCGTAGAATTTCCAGGAAACGTGTTTTGCGTCCAGAGGATCGGCGATCGACTTGTACGTCATGCACGGGAACGGCCCGTTACCGTCGACCGTGCCGTCGGCATTCAGGATCGGCGTGACGGTTCCAACCGGCGCATCGCAGCCCCACGGCAAGCCGCCGTCGCTCGGAAGATCGACGAGGCTTTGCGTCGCGTTAATTGCGGTCGTGCCGGCGATGAGATATTGGTGCGCGGTAAAGCTGCTGCTGCCTTGGGTCTGGAACATGCGATCGCCGAGCACGTATTGCTTGGCCATCGTCCAGTACGGTGCGATGTCTTTGGGATCGACGTATTGGTACGGGTATTGGTTGGCGGGTTGGCAAGGGCCGCCGACGCCCAGGCAGATCGACCCGAATCCGTCCATCTTTCCGCCGTCGTACTCGATCAGCCAGTCGCTGTGACGGTGCATCAGATCGAGATGTTGCGCGACGAGCGAAACCTCTTTAAGCTTGACCGTTCCATTGTGCGACGCGCCGGTCGTGCGTCCGGTGGCGCCCGGAAACGTCGCAAAGAAATTATTGAACGAGCGGTTCTCTTGAACGACGACGATGAGATGTTGGATCTTCGGCGCCGTTTGCGAGGACGGAGGTCCTTCCGCCGGCACGAGCGCGGCGGCACCCTGAGAGAATACCGAGCAGCCGCCGAACGCCAGTGCGGCCGCAGCAAAAACGGCGCGAATCTTCACCGCGAACCTATCCGCCCCACGAGGGGGGCACTCCTGGGGTCGGCGCGAACCAGCAGCGAGCATGTCGCGGCAGCTTACCATCGGTTGGGTGCTTTTGGCAACGTTCTTAGTGAGTTGCGCGTCGCCTGAGCTCACGAATGCAAGCGCGGGCTTGCCTGCGGCGCTTCGCGACGCACCCCCGCGCACGGAAACGCCGATCAAGCACGTCGTGATCGTGATTCAGGAAAACCGATCGTTCGACAATTTCTTCGC
>JAFAMS010000121.1 GCA_019233165.1 Vulcanimicrobiota bacterium
CGCAATCGCCTTGCGCATCGCCGGGACGAGATTGCCGTCGAGGAAGACGACCTTGTCGTCCGCATGCTCGACGACGTAGGCGACCTGTTCGGGGAAGAGCCGGATGTTCGCCGTGTGCAGGACCGCGCCGCAGCCCGGTACGCCGAAATACAACTCGAGGTGGCGGTGCGTGTTCCAGGCAAAGCTGCCGACGCGGTCGCCGGGACGAACTCCGAGCCTGCGCAAGGCGCCCGCGAGCTGCGCGCAGCGCTCGCCGAACTCGCCGTACGTCAGGCGAACGATCGCGTCGCCGTCGCGCGAGACCAGCTCCGATTTCGGATGGTTCCGGACGACGTGCGTGAGGATCGCGCCGATCGTCAGCGGGACGTCCATCATCAGGCCGGGGAAGGTCACCAGCCCAGTCTTATCGGCGATTGCTGCCATCGAGGTGCGTTCCATTCCGATCTATGTGGGGACCTGCGGCTACTCGTACGCCGACTGGAAGGGACCGTTCTATCCGCCGGCGCTTCGGGCCGCCGAGATGCTGCCGTATTACGCCGCTCGATTTCGGGCGGTCGAGATCGACGCCACCTACTACCGGGTGCTCGGAGCGAAGACGTTCGCTTCGATGGCCGCACGAACGCCCTGCGGATTTCGATTCGCGGTAAAGCTCCCCGGGAGCGTCACCCATGTGCCGGCCGGCTCGACACCGCACGTCCACCCCGATGCGGCCGCCTGGCGCGAAGGGATCGAGCCGCTCGTCGCCGCCGGGAAATTCGCGGCCGGATTGATGCAGTTTCCGAACGGCTTCAAGCCGACGGCGGGGAGCGAGGCGTACCTGCGGGCGCTCGTCGCCAGGCTTGAAGGGCTCCCCCTCGTCGCCGAATTCCGCAACCGCGAATGGCAGGCGCCGGGGACGCTCGCGCTCTTGCGCGAGCTCGGGGTTGCGTGGACGAACGTGGACGAGCCGCAATTTCGGACGCTTCTGCGCCCGAGCTCGGACGTCACTTCACCGCTTGCCTACGTGCGCTTTCACGGCCGGAACTACGCGCAGTGGTGGAAAGGCGACAACGCCACGCGCTACGACTATCTCTACTCAACCGAAGAGCTCGTGCCGTGGGTGGAACGCGTCATAGACCTCGCCGCACAACCCGACGTGCGCGAGGTCTACGCGTATTTCAACAATCACCGCGCCGGAAACGCCGTCCGCAACGCCGAGACGTTCGAAGCGATGCTCGCAGCGAAACTCGGCGATTCGCTAGCTTAGGTTCCCCGGTATTGTTGCGAGGGGAACGGACCGAAGACGAACCACGAGCTCGGGTACGGATACGTGCTCAGGAACGGCTGCGAGCCCGGCGCATAGTTCTGCGTCCCGGTGCACGCGCCGCGCATCGTCGCGCCGAAGTTCGGCGGCGCTGCGAGCGGGAAGATCCCTTGCGGCGTCGTCCAAATCGCGAGCGGGATCGCGGTATCCTTCGCCGGGTCACACGTCGAGGCCGAATACTGGCTCACTTGTGCCGGCTGCGTTTGCGCCGCCGGGGCGGCGGGGTTCGTCGTCTGATCGGCGAGGGCTACGCTGCCCAGGGCAAAGACTGCCGCAAGCGTCGCGGCGCCGAGGATTCGGGTCTTCATGGTATCCGGGAGTCCTCCAAGCGGAACTGACTGGGGCTCGCCTTCGCGGTCGGCTAGGCGACGACCCTGCACAAGCGAGCTAGTCGAAGAATTCGATCGTGATGCCGGCGTCGGCAAAACCATAATATCCCCTCGAGCCGCCCGCAAGGAAGTCCAGGAGGGGCTCCCGGACGACCGCGACACGCAGCCGGCCGGCGAGCTCGCTGCGGGCGACCCATTCGAAACCGACGGCGTGCGGATCCCCAGCCGCAAGGCGGGGTTCGCCCTTGCCGTTGACCACGAAGGCGACGTTCGTGAACTGCGTCTGGGTCGAGCGGTCGAACGATTCGGCGACGTACGCGACGCGCTCGATCGCGACGGCGAGGGAGACTTCTTCGAGGAACTCCCGGCGAAGCGCCGCCTCGAGCAGCTCGTAGGGCTCTTGCCGTCCCCCCGGCAGGTTCCAGAGCGGGTGCGGATGGTTCGGATAGCGGCTTGCCACGAGCAAGATCCGCCCGTCGCGTTCGAGGATCCCCGTGCAGAGGTGGATCCGGCGCAATTCCACGGCCGCAGACTACTGCGCGCGCCGCCAAATTTGCTCCGCCCGCTCGCGGATCGTCCGTGCCAACGTCCCCCCGACCAGCACGCCGCTCTCCCGGCCCGCACCCGCCCCGGCGGCCGTCGCATTCGCCGAGCCGAGCCAGGCCCGGTTCCCCACGACGGCGACTTTGTGGTTCGCGGTCGACGGACGGAGCTCGACCCCGGCTGCACGGAGCTTTCGGACCGTCGTCTCGCGCGCGGCGGCGTTGCCCTCTGCAGCGTTGTAGAGCAGGCGCACGCGGTCGCCCCGGCGGGCGCGGGCAGCGACGACATCGGCGATCGGGCCCGGGCCGAGCGTCTCCGTCGAGACGAGAACGTCGTGTCCGCGTCCGCCCGCGAGCAGGCGGCGTTCGAGCTCGAGCGCGGCGGCTTTCGTTTGCGTCCGAAGCGAACGGGCACGCTGGATGACGATCGTCTCATCCGGAGACGAGCGCCAATTGCGGTCGTCGATGAAGAGCCGGCTGCCGACGAGCGCGACTTTATCGTGCCGGGAGTGAGGACCGTACGCAGGCGCGAGCGTAACCTCGACGCCGCGCGCGCGGAGTCGCCGCGCGAGCGCTTCGTTCGTTCGCCCCAAGCGCGCATCGCCGTGCGGACGCTTGCAGAGCCGGACGTGCACGTCGCAACCGCGCGAGGCTGCATCGCCGAGCGCGGCGATCAATCGCCGGTTCGCCAAGACGTATGCATCGAGCTCGGCGCGGCGCGCGCGACCGAGCGCATCGACGAGCGTCTGCGTCGTCCCCAAGGTGACTTGCCCCACGCAGCTCGTTCACGACGCGCCGGTCACAGACAATGCCTCACGCGGGTGTTCGAGGTAGCGGAGCCGGCAACGCGTCTCCTCGAGCGCGGCGCGGAGCGCATTCTCGACGCGGTCGCGCGGGGTCTGGGCGCGCTCGAAGAGCGCGTCGATTTGAGCGAAGGCGTCGGACCACTCGCCTTCGAGGCGCGCGAGGAGCCGTCGCGCCGCAGACGGGTGGACGCCGCGAAAGCGTCGCGCGCGCCGGCCTTTTCGGCCGTAGACGTTGGAGAGATTCGCTTCTTCGACGGGAGGCGGAGCGTAGTCGACGACGTTTCCCAGCGCGAGATAGCGGAGGTCTTTCGCGGCGTACAGCGGCGGCGGCAGGACGTTCCCGTAATGGGCGTAGCGATAAGGAAGGACGAGCGCGCGACCGCGTAAGCCTTCGAGTTTTTCGTGGACGCGATTCTTCCAGCGAAGTCCGGGATCGAACCGGTACGCGCAGAACCGCCGGGCGAGATCGCTGATCCACGCAAACGAGCCGATGAAATGGTCGGTGTAGGCATCGACGGAGCCGTATTCCGAGCCGAGCCGCGGTAGGAGATTGCGTGCGAGCGCGACGAGTTGTTCGCCGTGAACCTCGTCGGCGTCGAGCCAGAGCACCCAATCGGGCGTCGCGCGTGCGGCAAGCGCCGCGAACGCGTCGTTGCGCATCGTCGCGAAGTCGACGAAGGTCGTGCGGACGATCGCAAGCCGCCCGTCGCGCGCGAACGGGCTCGCCTCCAGGATAGGCAGATTCGGATTCGGATGCGGCGCCGCGTTGTCGTTGACGACGAGCACGTCGACGACCGGCGCGATCGATGCGAGCGTCGCCTCGAGATAGGGCTCCGGGGATGAGCCCAGACAAAGGGCACACGCGAGCATGACGGTCGAACTGTTCGACGTGCGCGACGCCGATCGTTTGGCCGATGCCTTGCGGCTGCGCTTGGAGGTCTTCGTCGAAGAGCAGGGCGTTCCGATCGCGGAAGAAGTCGACGACCACGACCGCGACGATCCCGGCGCCGTTCACGCATTGATCAGGGACGGCCGAGCCCCGGTCGGAACCGGGCGCTTCTACCCCCTGGACCCCGTCACCGTAAAGCTCGGCCGGATGGCGGTCCGCGGCGATGCGCGCGGTCGCGGC
>JAFAMS010000001.1 GCA_019233165.1 Vulcanimicrobiota bacterium
CCGAATCTCGCCTTCGGCGAGGCGATCGCGCGGGCGGCCGAGCGTCTTGGGCGCCGCATCCTCTTGGTCGCAAGCGGGGGCATGTCGCATCGGTTTTGGCCGCTGGCGACGATCCGCTCCCGCGCAAGCGCCGATCCGAGCGACGTCTCATCGCCGAAGTTGCGCGAATGGGACGAGCAGATCATGAACTGGTGGCGCGCCGGCGATCACAAGAGCGTCCTCGCCGTCGTCGAGGACTTTCGCCGCGAATGCGCGCCGGAGGGGCGGTTCGCGCACTACCTCGTCCTCGCCGGCGCGTTCGGCCGCGAGCGCTTCGCGACCCCCGGCGAGCAATTCGGCCGCTACGAAGCGGCGATCGGTACCGGACAGGCAAACTTCTGGTTCCCCGGAAACCACCACGGATGAGACGACGCGGTTTCTTGTTCGGCTCCGGCGCCGCTTTTGCGTCGATCGGCGTCGTGCGCGGCCCGGCACGCGCGGCGGAGTTCAGCTGGAAACTCAGCCACAACCTTCCGGTCGGCTCGCCCCTGCACGTGCGCGCGGTGCAGTGCTGCAACGCGATCAAGCGTGAAAGCGGCGGCCGGCTCGAGATCGCGATCTTCCCGTTCAACACGCTCGGGAGCGATCCGGCGGTGTTCACGCAGCTGCGTTCGGGCGCGGTGCAAGTTTATGTGGGCTCGGGCGGGCTTTGGGGGACCGTCGTTCCGGTCGCTAACATCGAGAACGTCGGCTTTGCGTTCAAGACGGCTGCCGATGCATTTCGCACGTTCGATGGACCGCTCGGCGCGTACGTTCGCAAAGACGCGGAGAGCAAGGGGATCGTCGTCCTCGACCGGGTGTGGGACAACGGGATGCGTAACGTCACGTCGAGCTCGAAGCCGGTGCGAACTGCGGCCGATCTCGACGGCTTCCGCATTCGCACGCCGGCCGGCCGGATGTGGATCGACCTCTTCAAGGGGCTCGGCGCCTCGCCGACCCCGATCAACGCGAACGAGCTGTACACCGCGCTGCAAACGCACGTCGTCGACGGTCAGGAAAACGCGCTCTTCGGAATCGACGCGTACCGGCTCTACGAAGTGCAGAAATACCTGAGCATCACCAACCACATGTTTGCCGGATACTGGTGGGTCGTGAATCCTGACGCTTGGAAGGCGCTCGGCCCCGATCTGCAGACGGTAGTGCAGCGCAACGTCTCGAAGTACGGCTTGCTGCAGCGAAGGGACACGGAGCTGCAGAACGAGTCGTATGCCGATAAGCTGCACCGCGAAGGGATGACGGTCAACGCTGCGGACGTCGCAACGATGCGCTCGCGGCTCGCGCCGCTTTACGCGAAGTGGAAGGCGGATTTCGGCCCGGCCTGGACGCTCCTCGAGGATTCGGTTGGAAAGCTGACGTGACTGCGCTCGCCGACCGGCAAGATTTTGCGACGCCGTCGACGGTGAGCGACGAATTCATTGCGTCGCTTTCGCTGCGACAGCAAATCGCGATCGCGATGAACGCGCTCGAACGCCACGAATTTTGCCAGGACGTCGCAGGCCACGTCGTCGCGCGCGAATCCGAGGGACGGTATCTCACGAATCCGTGGGGCTACACGTGGGAGTGCGTGCGAGCGAGCGATCTGCTCGTCATCGACGAGAACTCTTCGTTGCTCGAGGAAAACCGCGACCTGAGGCCGAGTCCGAGTCTCGAGCTCCACTTCGGCATCTTACGCAAACGCTCCGACGTGGCGGTGACGATCCACAACCATCCGCCGCTTGCGACGGCGTGGAGCGCAACGGGGAAACCGCTGCAGCCGCTCGACCAAACCTCCGCCTTGTTCTACGAGCGTCAGGCGTGGTGCAACGAGTTCGGCGACGTCGACACGCTCTACGATCCGGCGTTCTTCGACGTCACCGGCGATGCGCTCGGCCCGGATGCGCACCTTCTCTGGATGAAGCACCACGGCGCGATCGTCGCGCATCGCGACGTTCCGTTCGCGACGGTCTACGCACTCTACGTCGAGCGCTCGGTGAGCCTCAACCTAGCCGCTGCGCAAGCCGGCGGCACACGGCCGCTCTCCGAACCAGTC
>JAFAMS010000159.1 GCA_019233165.1 Vulcanimicrobiota bacterium
CTCGCCGCCCGTCGCGGTGTAATACGTCATCTCGCCGCTGCGGCTGTCCATGTAGGTGAAGCCGGTCATCGAAGCGTCGGTCGTCGCGGGCGACGAGTGATCGACGAACCACACGAACCTCCGTCCCTTCAGGAGCAAGCCAAAGACCTCGTCGCGCGCGGGCAAGTGGACGTCGCGCCGTGCAAAGACGCTGTTGAGGTACCCGTGGACGTAGCGGCCGAACCAGTCATTGTAGTGCAAAGCGACGTCCGGTGGGAAAACGCGGCTGATCCACGCCGGCAAATTGGCAAACTCCGCCCGGGGGACGCGTCGCATAGCGCCGGTCGCCGGATCGACGATCACGACGGCGGTTACCCGCTCGCCGGTCCATCCGATCGTCGGTCGCCCCAAGGTCGCGAGCTCGAAAGGGTTCCCGTCGTCGTCGAGCTGGATCGTCGTCTCAAGGATCTGTTCGGCCCCGTATGTCAGATAGACGTGCCTGTAAAGATTGTCGTTCAGGAATGCGGAAGGAATGTAGCGCATCGGAGCGCGCTGGCGCAGCTCGGGCGCCGCGTCCGGATTCTCGGCGCTGACGATGATCACGCCGGGGCTCGTGCGGCGCACGATCCACTGGATCGGATCGTGAAATTCGAGCGTTGCGACCCACACCAAACGGCCTTGCGCGAGCTGTACGTTGTACTCACCGACTTGATAGTACGTCCCGAGCTGCCCGATCACTTTATCGCCTGCGAAGCGTGCCGACTCGATAGGGACGACGCGGATATGCCCGATGTCGGCGCTCGGCGGAGCCGCCGAACTTTGCCGCGCGTCGACGAGATCGCGCAAGCCGCTCGCGTTCGCGATCGGAGCAGCCGCGAGGAAGAGCGCGTACGCACCGATTGCGGCGCAGGCTGCGAAATACGGCAGCACCGGCGTTCGCCGAATCGAGACGATGCGCCGGGATATCACGAGCGTTCGCGCCGCGACCGCGAGACTGTAGACGGTGTTGGGGACGAGCGTCAAGAGCAGGTACGTGAACGCTTGCGGAAAGACCAGCGGCGGCATCGCAAAGTAGACGTACGCGAGCACGAGCGGGACGCCGACGAGGAGCCGGCGCAATTGTCCTTTCCACCAGTCGCGCGCCCGCAGATCGAGGTTCGCCAGACCGAGAGAGAGGAAGACCGTCCCGAGCAGGACGATCATCGGCTGTCGCTTTCGGCGAGCATCTCGGGGACGGTCACGAGGCGCAGACCTCGCGCACGCAGCCCTTCGACGACCAGCGGCGTCGCCTCGACGGTCGCGCTGCGGTCGGCCGGTCTCCCGCGATCGCCGTCGTGCAGAACGACGATCGAGCCGTCGCGCACGTTCGAGAGGACTCGCTCGGCGATCGTCTTCGCGCCGACCGCTTCCCAGTCGTTCGCCAGCGGAACGGACCACAGCACGCAGGTGTAGCCTCGTCGTCGAAGCTCGTCGAGAACGACGAAGCTCCGCGCGCCGAACGGCGGTCGAGCGATTCGCGGCCGAGCGCCCGTCGCGGCGAAGATTGCGTCGTCGGTACGAGCGAGCTCGTCGTCGATCGTCGAACGCGAAAGGACGTTGAGGTGTGCGTGGTCCCAGGTGTGGTTGCCGAGCGCGTGACCCTCCCGTGAGATCCTGCGCAACAGCTCCGGCGAAGCGGCCGCCGCCTCGCCGACGACGAAGAACGTCGCGTGCGCGTGCTCGCGCCTCAGAACGTCGAGGATCGCGGCCGTCGCCTTGGGATTAGGCCCGTCGTCGAAGGTGAGCGCCACGATGTGACGCCCCGGAGCGACGCCGGTAAACGTGGGCCCGAAGAACGTGCTCGAGGGAGACTCGATGTCTTCGTAGGCGGCGTATGCTCCCGCGCTCAGCGCCGCAATGAGGGCGAGCGCTCCGGCTATGCGGACCGTAGCTTCGCCCTCGCAGCTGCGAGCGTTGCGCGGAAACCCTGGCTCCCGAAACCGGTGAAGTCGGCGACCAGCTTGGCGTAGCGCGGCTCGGTGAGCGACGTGCTCTCCAGTTTGACGAGATCCGGCACGGGCTTGGTCTTATCGAGATGCAGCTTGTATTGGCGTCCGCCGGTCGTCGCCCAGTAGTGCGGATCGGTAAAGCTGAACGCGTGCGAACCGCTTTGGTTGTCGGTCAATTGGTAGACCGAAATCGAGTACGTCGTCGTCGTATCGCCGCGGGGCGGCTGGCTGCGCAGCTCCCAGATTCCATCCTGCACCGTTTGACCGAACAGCGATGCAACGTCGTATCCGTCGAGCGGCATCGTGAAGCGAGCGATCGTTGTGCCCGCTCGATTGGTCCCCTCGTACGACACCTTGGCGGAGCCGTCGTCGTTGACAAATGTCAGATGCTCGGAGGCGATCGGCCCGGCCTCGTGCTTCACGGTATATCCAAGCCGAATCTCCGACCGCGTTTTCTGGACGGCTTTCGTCTGCGCGTATCGCTGGGACTCGGCGGGAAAATAAATTCGCCAGCCGATGACGGCCGCCACGGCGGCAAACAGAACGATCGCCAGCGGGACGATCCCGAAACGGCGCATCACGCTCCGGTTTGCCGGCGATCGTCGGCGTGTGCGTCGAGCGTTTGATTGACGAGCGCGTCGGCATCCTTGTTTTCAGCTCGCCGCACGTGGGCGACGTGGGCCTGCGCGAAACGCCGTAGGAGCGACTTCGCCTTCGCGTGCAGCGGCTGAAGGTGCGCTTGCTTGACGCGGTATGCGCCGGAGAGCTGGCGGACGACGAGCTCGCTATCGAGGCGAACCTCGATCTCGTCGATGCCGCGCTCGAGCGCAGCTTCCAGTCCTGCGATCAGGCCCGACCACTCTGCGACGTTGTTCGTCGACGTCCCCAAGTAAGCGCTAGCCTCGTGGATGACGACGCCGTCCTCGTCGTACAACACCGCGCCGTACGCAGCCGGCCCCGGATTTCCGCGCGAGCCGCCGTCGGCAAAGAGCGTAGCCTTCACGTCGTCCACTTTACGCGAACGCCTGGATGCCCCTTGAGGGAGCGGCAAATCCCAGCCGCTTCCGAGCACTTCCGCAGCGTGCAACAACGTTTCCGAATCACTCACCTCTCGAGGGGACCCTCATCATGACCTTTCGTTCTTTCCTCACCGCCATTTTCGTGGGAACGTTCGCCGCCGTTCCGATGGCTGCATCGGCCCAGACGCTCCCGTGGCCGATCGGCAACATCCTCGGCCAGTGGAACCCCGGCACGTGGGGCTACAACAACGGCAACTCGATCAACACCGGCGGCGTTGTCGCCTCGACGCAAGGGAGCAGTCTGACGCTGCAAAACGGCGTCACGGTCTTTCTGCATCAAGGGACCGTAATCAACCCGACCGGGACGACGCTCCAACCAGGGATGCAAGTCCGCGTCCTCGGGGGCCCCGGCGGAAACAACGCGATCAACGCCAACGAGGTCGACATCACCGGGTATGCCAACAACGGCCAGTACGGCTACGGTTCGCCTTACGGCTACAATGGCAATCCGTACCCCTACAGCAGCACGCAGCAGCGCGACGACCGCTGGCAGCGCGAGCAGTGGCAGCGCAGGCAGGCTCAAGAACAGTGGCAACGCCAGCAGGCGCAGGGACAGTTGCAGCGCGACCAGCAGCAGCGCGCATCGCGCTACAACAATGGGAACTGGCAGAGCTCCCATCGCCGCGACGACGGGCAGGATCGCCGCTAGCTAAGCGCGTTGTAACGCTTCGGGGTTCACGACGTTGATCGGGGACCCCGAAGCGAACGCGACGATCTGGTCGAAGATGTCGGAGAACTGCAGCTCGTACTCGTCGCGCGTAACGTACCCGATGTGCGGCGTGCAAACGACGTTCTCCAGGCACAGCAGCGGATCGGTCGTATCCAACAGCGGTTCCGATTCGTAAACGTCGACCGCAGCGAAGCCCGGCCTTCCCGCCCGCAGTGCGGCAACGAGCGCCCCGGGCTCGATCAGCGGCGCCCGGCTTGTGTTCACGAGCACCGACGTCGGTTTCATTCGGGCAAGATCGCCGGCGGT
>JAFAMS010000204.1 GCA_019233165.1 Vulcanimicrobiota bacterium
GCCGACGGCGATCCCAAGCTCGTGCTCTTCGGCGAGCAGGTCACCCCGAACTTGCACGCGATCGCGCGCCGCTTCGGTGTCTTCGACCGGACGTTCACGAGCGCGAAGGTCAGCGCCGACGGCCACAACTGGTCGACGGCGGCGATCGCTAACGACTACGTCGAAAAGATGTGGCCGGCGAACTACTCCGGCCGGCGGGCAGTCTACGACTTCGAAGATCCGTCCGGCGCATCGCGGCCGCATGCGGGATACATCTGGGACGACGCGGTGAACGCGCACGTTTCGTTTCGCAACTACGGCGAATATTTCTACATCAGTAACCCGCAGGGCGGATTCGTCTCCGAACCCGGACCGGTGCTGCTCGATCGAACCGACAAGCGGTTCACCGGTTACGACACGCAGATCAGCGACCTCACCCGCGAGGCCGAGTGGGAGCGCGAGTTCCGAGAGTTCGAGAAGAACGGCGACCTGCCGGCGCTCGAGATCGTCCGCTTTCCGAACGACCACACGTCGGGAACGCGGCCCGGCGCGCTCACGCCGCAAGCGTTCGTCGCGCAGAACGACGCGGCGCTCGGGAAGCTCCTCGACGCGGTCTCGCATTCGAGGTACTGGAAGAGCACGGCCGTCTTCTCGATCGAAGACGACTCTCAGAACGGCCCGGATCACGTCGACGCGCAGCGGACCGAATTCGTTCTGGCATCGCCGTACGCGCGCGGCGGCGTCCGGCACGCGACGTACACCACGGCATCGGTCTTGCGAACGATCGAGATCCTGCTTGGGCTCCCGCCGATGACGACCTACGACGCGCGCGCGCTTCCGTTATACGACGCGTTCGCCGCCAAGGCGGATCTGCGGCCGTACGACGCGGTCGCCCCACGGATCGACATCGAGCAACGCAACGCGCGCAGCGCTTACCGGGCACGCGACTCGGGGCGTCTCGACTTCGCGCGCGCCGATGCGGTCCCCGACGCGACGCTGAACGACATCCTCTGGCATGCCGTGAAGGGCGTGCAAGCGACGCCGCCGCCGTACGGCTCGTTCGGACACTAAAGCCGGACAAGGGAGCCTCACACCCGTATCAGAAGCCCCTCCCACTTGCTTGCTCGGCTTCCCATGGGGAGGGATCTGTAGTGGCAACCGTTAGCCGCGGCGATTTCTTTCGATTCGCCGGCCTCACTGCTGGCGCCGTCGTCGTTTCTGAGCTGGGATTCGACCTCGCGCAGGCAACCGCGATCAAACGCGACCTGCGGATCGCGGGCGCGACCGAGTCGCATTCGATCTGCCCGTATTGCGCCGTCGGCTGCTCGCTGATCGCGTATACGCGCAAAGATGCGAGCGGGAAGGCGCAGCTGCTACAGATCGAGGGCGATCCCGATAGCCCCGTCAACGAAGGCCGGCTTTGCCCGAAGGGCGCGACGACGATGCAGCTCGCGACCTCGGTGCGACGCGTCGAGTCGCCGATGTACCGGGCCCCCGGCGCAACCGAGTGGCAAAAAATGTCGTGGGACGACGTCCTGGACAAGCTCGCGCAGCGCATCAAGGACACGCGCGATCAAACGTTCGTCGCGACCGATGCGAAGGGCAACCTCGTCAATCGCACCGAGGGGATGGCGTTTGCGGGCGGCGCGGCGTTTTCGAGCGAGGAGGGATACGTCGCCACCAAGGTGATGCGCGGCCTCGGCCTCATCTATCTGGAGCAGCAGGCCAGGGTTTGACACGGTCCGACGGTGGTCAGTTTGGCCGCCACATTCGGACGCGGAGCGATGACGAACCACTGGCGCGACATCAAGAACGCCGACGTCATCCTGATCAACGGCGCGAATCCGGCCGAGGCACACCCGGTCGGCTTCCAGTGGTTCATGCGGGCGAAGCTGGATCCGGCGCGCGGCCCCGGGAACGGCGGCGGTGCCAAGATCATCCATGCGGACCCACGCTTCTCCCGGACGTCGGCGGTCGCCGATCAATACGTTCGCATTCGAACCGGGACCGACGTCGCGTACTTCGGCGGCCTGATCAACTACGTGCTGCAAAACAACAAGCAGCACGCCGACTACGTCGCGCATTACACGAACGCGTCGTTCATCGTGAAGGACGGCTACGCGTTCAAAGACGGTCTTTTCAACAGCTACGACCCCAAAGCGCGTAAATACGACCTAACCGCCTGGAATTACGAGACCGACGCCGACGGCTTCGCGCATCGGGACATGAGCCTCAAGCACCCGCGGTGCGTCTTCCAGCTGATGAAGGCGCACTACGCGCGGTACACGCCGGAGATGGTGCAGACGATCACGGGGATCCCGAAAGACGACTTCCTGAAGATCGCGCAGATCGTCGGCGAGATGGGCCGTCCCGACAAGGTGATGACGATCGTCTACGCGGTCGGGCTGACGCAGCACACGACGGGCGGTCAGCTGATCCGCTCGGGTGCGATCCTGCAGCTGCTTTTGGGCAACATGGGCCGCCCCGGCGGCGGGTTGAACGCCGAGCGCGGTCACGCCAACATCCAGGGCAACACCGATCACGCGATCTCGTGGGAGATCTTGCCCGGTTATCTCAAGATCCCGCAGCCGGGACAAACCGGGCTCGATGACTACGTCAAGAAGAGCGCGGCAAAGAAGCTCGATCCGAACTCCTGGAACTTCTTCGGGACGAACTACAAGAAGTTCATCGTGAGCCTGCTCAAGGCGTGGTACGGCGAGACCGCGACCAAAGAGAACGACTTCGCGTTCGGCTACATTCCCAAGCCTGCCGGCAACTCGTCGTGGATGTCGATCTACGACCAGGCGCTGCAAGGAAAGATGCAGGGCGTCATCCTTTCGGGGATGACCGCGACCAGCATCGGCCCTGACTCGAATCAAGTCTTGGCCGCGCTCTCCAAGTTGAAGTGGCTCGTTGTCATGGACGCGTTCCCGACGACGAGCTCCGAATTCTGGCGAGGGCCGGGGATGACGGCCTCCTCGGTTCAGACCGAAGTTTTCATGCTGCCGACGACCCACTGGATCGAGAAGGAAGGCTCCTTCGTCAACAGCGGCCGCTGGATGCAGTGGAAGGATCAAGTCATCCCGCCCGAGGGTGACTCGCGGCACGATCACTGGATTCTGGCCGATCTTTTCGCGCGCGTGAAGGCCTTGTATCAGAAGAATCCGGGCAAATTCCCGGATCCCATCATGCACCTGAGGATGGATTACAAAGATCCGATCAAGCCGACGTTCGACGAGCTCGCGCGCGAGATCAACGGCAAGTACGTCGCGACCGGAAAGCAGGTCGCAACCTTCGCGAAGCTCGCCGACGACGGCTCGACCACCGCCGGCGACTGGATCTACACCGGAAGCTACACGGACAAGGGCAACCTTTCGAAGCGTCGCAACGGCGTCCAAGATCCTGCGAAAAACGATCCGACCGGGATGGGCTTCTACCCGAATTGGGCGTGGAGCTGGCCGCTGAACCGCCGCGTGCTGTACAATCGCGCATCGGCAGAGCTGGCCGGAAATCCCTGGGATCCGAAGCGCCCCGGGATCAAATGGAACGGCTCGAAGTGGGTCGGCGACGTTCCGGATTATCCGCCGAAGATGAGCCCGGACGATCCCAAAGCCTGGCTACCGTTCATCATGAACGGCGAAGGCACGGGTCGTCTGTTCTCCAACGGGATGGTCGACGGCCCGCTCCCCGAGCATTACGAGCCGATGGAATCGCCGGTGACGAACGCGCTGCACGCGAGCACCTCGACTTCACCGGTCGCATTCCTCTACGACAAGGCCGCCGGCAGGGATAATCGTTTCGGAACCCCTTCCGATTTTCCGATCATTGCGACGACGTACCGCCTAACCGAACACGAACACTACCTAACGCAACAAATCCCGCACCTCGTGCAGCTGCAGCCCGAGCCGTTCGTCGAGATGCCGCCAGGGCTCGCTCAAGAGAAAGGAATCAAGAACGGCGACATCGTCAACGTGCGCTCGAAGCGCGGATTGATGCAGATTCGCGCGCTCGTGACGAATCGCGTCGGGCAGCTCGATCTCGGCGGAACAAAGGTCTGGCAGGTCGGGATCCCGATCCACTTCGGGTTCGTCGGCGTCGCCGCCGACATGCACCCGGAACGTTCGATGAACTGGCTCGCGAACGCGTTGACCCCCTTCGTCGGCGACGCGAATTCGCGGACGCCCGAGTTCAAAGCGTTCCTGGTCAACATCGAGAAGGCGTGATGCAGCAGTCGCTCGAGAAGGACGTCACCGCGCGGTGGAGCGCTCGCCGCGGGCGCGCCGCCGAGCTCGCGGAGCGCTGGAGCTTCGCCGGCGAGGTGCTGACGTTTTACGGAAAGCTGCTCGCCGTGCAGGAGCGCGCGTTCGTCGCCGCCCTTGCCGACGCGCCCGATCCCGCCGGCGTAGCCGCCTACGCGGTTCGGGAAGTCCTTCCCGGCGTCGTCGAAGTCAGCGTCGCGGAAGGGCCCGCTTCGATGACCGCCGGCGTCTTGAGCGCCTTCGACCGCGTAGACGCGGCCGGGACGCTCGCCGCCTGGTTGCGCGGCGAGGAATTGGCGGCCTACGAGCGCTACCTCGCGCGCGCGGCCGCGACGCCGGTCCTCGAAGCGCTTGCCGCGGCGGGGAAGAGTCTGGAGCGCGCCGGTCCCGAGGACGACCGTCATTGCCCGGTTTGCGGAGGTCTGCCGCAAGTCGGTTATTTCGCTTCGTCTCCCGAAGATTTGGTCACCGCGCATCGCTATCTCGAGTGCGCGCGCTGCGCGACGGCGTGGGCGTTCTCTCGTATGACCTGCGCCGGCTGCGGGGAGCTCGAGACGGCGCGGCTCGACGTCTACGGCGAGGAAGGGACCTCGCAGGCCGAGCTCTCGGGCAAGCTGATCAAGAGCGATCCCGCGAACAAAGTCGTCGGGGTCCAAGCCGCCCGCTTTCCGCACGTGCGCGTCGACGGATGCCGCTCGTGCGCGCGCTATTCGATGACGATCGATTTGGTGCGCGACGCGCGGGCCGTCCCGGCCGTCGACGAGCTCGGCGCGCTTCCACTCGATCTCTACGCCAAGGAACGCGGCCTCACCAAGATCGTCCCGAACGTGATGGGGTTTTGAGCAATGGCTGAACCTGTAGGATTCTTCACCGACACGAGCGTCTGCATCGGTTGCAAGGCGTGCGAAGTCGCCTGCAAGGAATGGAACCAGCTCCCCGGCGACGCGCCGCAATTTCGCGGCAGTTTCGACAACACCGGGAAGCTCGACGCGCAGAATTTCCGCCACGTCAAGTTCATCGACCTCGTCCCCGAGGCCTCGACCGTCTCGGGAAACGGCGCGGCTTGGCTGATGATGTCCGACATCTGCAAGCACTGCACGAACGCCAGCTGCATGGAAGTCTGCCCGACGAACGCGATCGTCAAGACGGAATACAACACCGTCTACATCCAGCCCGATGTCTGCAACGGCTGCCGGGATTGCATGTCGGCATGTCCGTACGGCGCGATCGGCTTCAACGAGCAGACCGGCGTGGTCGCGAAGTGCACGATGTGCTACGACCGCCTGCAGGCCAACATGACGCCGGCTTGCGCGAAGGCGTGCCCGACGCAGTCGATCCAGTTCGGAACGCTGAGCGACCTGCACGCTAAGGCCGACGCGCGCCTCGCGACGCTCAAAGCGCAAGGATACGACAAGGCGAACCTCTACGGGCGGGACGATTCGGTCTACGGCGGCCTGGGAGCGTTCTTCTTGCTGATGGAGCGTCCGGAAGTCTACAGCTTGCCGAACGCGCGGAACGCGAAGCTGCCGAGCCGTAATAACTTCGGGGGTTATCTCAACGGCTTCGTGATCGCCGCGATCGGCGCGCTCGCGGCGGTCGTTTCCTTCCGCAAGCGCGGGATCGCCGAAAATGGCGAAGGGAGCGCACGCTGATGGCAGAGCACTTCGTCCAACCGCCTGGGTGGGGCTGGTGGATCGCATTCTACTTCTTCTTCGCCGGGATCGCCGGCGCGTCGTACGCGCTGGCGACGATGCTGCGGATCTGGGGAGCGCCGCGCGACGAGGGAACCGCGCGGATCGCGTATCTGCTCGCCTTCCCGCTCGCCGTCGTCTGCGGAATCCTGCTGACGATCGACCTCGGCCAGCCGCTTCGCTTCTGGCACATGATGATCAACACGACGCCGGGGCAGTTCGGCGAGCTGAATTTCAAGCCGTGGTCGCCGATCTCGATGGGAACGTGGGCGCTGCTCGTCTTCAGCGCTTTTGCCTTCATCGCGTTCGTCGAGGTTTGGTTGAAACGAAACGAGGCGCCGCCGTACTCGCGGCCCAGCGCCGGTGCGATCGCCTTCAACGTCGTCGGCTCGATCTTCGCACTCTTCCTCGCGCTCTACACGGGCGTCGTCCTGAGCGTCTCGAACCAACCGGTTTGGAGCGACAGCTACTCGATCGGCGGACTCTTCTTGGCCTCTGCGCTCAGCGCATCCGCGGCGCTCTTAGCCTGGCTCTCGCGCTACCGCAGGGACGATTCCGCCGCCACGCAGGGACGGCTGCTCGAAGCCGACTGGTACTTCGTCCTGCTGGAGCTGATCATGCTCGCCTCGTTCTTCATGACGCTCGCCGTCGCCGGGACGCTCGGGCACGAGCTCTCGATGCCGTGGATCTTGGGGTGGATCCTCGTCCTCGCCAGCTTCATCCCACCGTTCATGAACGTCCGCGGGCGCCGCGTGGCGCTCGCCGGCGGAGGGACCGTGACGACGGCGGTCGCCCATCGGGCGGACACCGTAAGCACGTGGATCGTCATCGTCGGCGTGCTGCTGATGCGGATCCTGGTCATCTTCAGCGCGCAATT